>CAMBQD010000062.1 GCA_945869905.1 uncultured Clostridia bacterium
CAAATGCAGACGACGAATACGGTATGAAAATTATTGACGGCTTAAATTTTGATAAGGTTGTAACCTATGCCGTAAATACTAATGATGCAACATATGTTGCTAAGAATGTAAGCTTTAAGGCAAGCGGTGTGGAATACGAGCTTGTGGGCGACACAATCGGCAGATGCAATTGTCCTATCCCCGGCAGATTTTCTGTATACAATTCTCTGTGCGCCGCCAGCTGTGCACTGTCACTTGGTATTCCGTTTGACAAGGTGCTGGAGTCAATAAGCAAATCTCAGGGCGTTAAGGGCAGAATAGAGGTTGTGCCAAACGGCGGACGTGATTTTACAATTATTATTGACTATGCTCATTCTCCAGACGGACTTGAAAATATAATCACATCACTTAAGGAAATTGCCAAGGGCAGAGTGGTTACACTGTTTGGCTGCGGCGGTGACAGAGATAAAACAAAGCGTCCAAAGATGGGCAGGATTGTTGCAGAGCTTTCCGATTTCTGCATTGTTACATCGGATAATCCGCGTTCGGAAAATCCGTCGGAGATTATTAAGGATATCCTTGTGGGTATGCAGGGCATAACAACTCCCTACGAGGTAGTGGAAAACCGTAGAGATGCCATTGAATATGCAATAAAAAATGCTCAAAAGGATGATATAATTCTCCTTGCAGGCAAGGGCCATGAAACCTATCAGATTTTGCCTACCGGCACAATCCATTTTGATGAAAGAGAAGTAGTTGCTGACATACTCAGCAAGCTTGACTGATATGGAAATTTTAAAATTAAGTGAAATTGCAAATGCCTGCGGCGGTACATTTAACAATGACTGTGACGTTTGCGGCGTTTGTATAGACACAAGAAAAATAACAACGGGATGTCTTTTTGTGTGTATAAAGGGTGAGCGCTTTGACGCACATCAGTTTGCACAGGAGGCGCTTGACAAGGGCGCGGCTGCCGTAATGATTCACAGCGACGCGGACTTTAACGGAAATTATGTAAGGGTAGCGGATACTTCAAGGGCACTGCTTGATTTAAGCGGCTATTACCGTTCCAAATTCAATCTGCATCTTGTGGGGCTCACCGGCTCAGTGGGTAAAACCACCACAAAGGAATTTACTTATTTAGTTGTCAGTGCCAAGTACAATGCGATAAAAACACAGGGGAACCTCAATAATGAGATTGGCTTGCCGCAAATGCTGTTTCAGATTGACGGCGATACCCAAGCGGCGGTTATTGAAATGGGTATGAACCACTTTGGCGAAATACACCGCCTTTCAACTGCAGCAAAGCCTACGGTGGCACTTATCACAAATGTGGGTACGTCGCATATTGAAAATTTAGGCTCACGTGAAGGAATATTAAAGGCTAAGCTTGAAATACTTGACGGACTTGAAAAAGGCTCAACACTGATTTTAAACGGTGATAACGATATGCTTTCCACCGTTAAAGATGAAGATTACAATATCGTTTTCTTCGGCATTGAAAACGGTGATTTCAGGGCTGAGAAAATTTTTGAGCAGGATGGGGCAACCTCCTTTGACATATGCTATTACGGTAAAAAACAAAGGGTGGTAATACCTACAATCGGTATTCATAATGTGTACAATGCCTTGGCGGCATTTGCAGTGGGCTATGCACTTAACATTGATGCACAGATGTGCGCAGACGCCTTAATGAATTATGTCCCCGAGGGAATGCGGCAAAAATCGGTTATGGTTAACGGCGTAACATTTATTGAGGATTGCTATAATGCCAGCCCCGATTCTATGAGAGCGGCAATTACAACCTTGGCAAACACCAAGGGAAATAAAAAAATAGCAGTTTTGTCCGATATGCTGGAACTTGGCGAGTATTCCAAGCAGGCTCATACAGATGTGGGCAAAATGGCGGCGGATGCAAAAATCGATTATCTGCTGACCGTGGGTGATATGAGTAATTTCATTGCCTGCGGGGCAATGGAAAACGGAATGAAAAATGTTTTTCATTTTGACACAAAAGAGGAGTTAGCTAATAAGCTTCTTGAAATTTTAGAGGTTGGCGACACGGCAATCTTTAAAGCATCAAGGGGAATGAAGCTTGAGGATGTAATCCATAGTGTATATGACAGGTGGGGAAAATAAATGAACAGTACAATTGCTTTAATTATCAGTATCATAATCGCCTTCGGTGTAACGGCAGGTCTTGGCTTTGTCATTATTCCGTGGCTTAGAAAGTTAAAATTCGGACAGACTATTTTAGATATCGGTCCAAGCTGGCACAAGGCTAAGCAGGGAACACCCAATATGGGCGGTCTTATGTTTATTGCAGGTATTATTCTTTCCTTGGTTATTACCTGTCTGACATTTTATTTTACCGGCGGCAAGCTTGAAAGCGATTATTCAAGTCTGCTTGAGGGACGCGAGCTGGTGCTTTTGATATCCGGTGCAGTGCTTGCACTTGGTTGCGGCTTGGTGGGCTTTACAGATGATTTTATTAAAATCAAGCTTAAAAGAAACGAAGGTCTTTCACCAAAGCAAAAAACAGCCGGTCAGCTTATTATGACGCTGGGCTACATTCTTACTCTTTGGCTTTCACATAACACAAGCTGGTATATTCCATTTGTGGGTGTTGTAAATTTTGAGAGAAATGCTTTTACTGCAATTGTGTTTTGGGCTGTTTCATTTTTTATTGTTTACGGATGTGTTAACTCTGTTAACCTTACAGACGGTATTGACGGATTGTGCTCCTCGGTTACAGCCACCGTTGCCGTTGCTTTTATTGCAATAGGCTTTATTCAAAGCTTTGACGGACTTAAAATATTTGCAGGTGCTCTTTTGGGCGGTGTTCTCGGCTTCCTTTGCTGGAACTGGAATCCTGCAAAAACCTTTATGGGTGATACTGGCTCGCTGTTCTTAGGCGGTATGGTTGTTGCCCTTGGATACCTTTGCAAGTGCCCTCTTATTCTTTTGCCAATCGGTATTGTTTATGTTTGTGAAACAATGAGTGATATAATTCAGATTGGTTATTTCAAAATCACACACGGTAAACGTATTTTTAAAATGGCTCCGATTCATCATCATTTTGAAATGTGCGGCTGGAAGGAAAAAAAGATTTGTGCCGTATTTTCACTTGTTAATGCAATCGGCTGTGCAATAGGTGTAGCTTTGCTTTACTTCGGCAATTTTGCCTGATATATAATTAATGCATGTAATGATTTAACTGAAGGGAGTGTTGCAGTATGCCTGAAAATCTGTCTGATAACGACTCAAAAATCATCAGGACAAAAAAGAATAAATCTATGGGCATCAGCAGGGATACTGTGTTTGTCACAGGAAGTATAGATCTTCCGTTTCTTGCTTTAACAATTGCACTGTTAACCATAGGTCTGATAATGCTCTTTTCAGCCTCTTATCCTTATGCGTACTACAATTACAATCACAACTCATATTACTTTTTTACACGCCAGCTTATTTTTTCAATAATAGGTCTTGTGGCAATGTTTGTGATGTCCAAGATAAATTATAAATGGCTGAGGGTTGCGGCAATGCCGCTTTTGGCAGTTACGATTCTTCTGCTTATTATAGTTTTGTTTTATCATACAAAAATTCCGGGTGCAGCCGATTTTAAAAGATTTATTCCGGTAGGCCCGTTAACATTTCAGCCCTCGGACCTTGCAAAGTTTACTATTATTCTGACCTTTGCTGTATATATCAGTAATTACTACGGTCAGATGAAAACCTTTAAATACGGTATATTATTTCCTCTGGGAATAATTGCGGTTTTCTGCGGATTGATTTTTCTTGAGCATCATATGTCCTGTACAATTCTTATGTTTCTTATCGGTGCAACTCTAATGTGGGTTGGCGGAAGCGATTGGAAGCTCTTTGCCTTTGGCTTGGCAGTATTGGTGCTTGTGGTATTTATGGTAATTACATTTCCGGATTTGCTGGAAAGCTATGCAGGCGAAAGAATTAAGGCTTGGCTTGATAAGGATTATGACCCGTCAGGCAGCAGATGGCAGACAAACAATTCGCTTTATGCCATAGGCTCAGGCGGACTGTTCGGAACAGGACTGGGTAATTCAAAGCAAAAGTATCTTTATGTATCAGAGCCTCAAAATGACTTCATTTTTTCAATTGTTTGTGAGGAGCTTGGCTTTATCGGTGCGGCAATAATAATCGTTCTTTTCGGAGCTCTTGTTATACGCGGATTAATAATCGCCGCAAGATGCCACGACAGGTTCGGTGCAATTTTGGTAATAGGCGTTGTTGCCCAAATCGGTATTCAGGTTGGGCTAAATATAATGGTTGTTACCGATACAATTCCAAATACAGGTATTGCGCTTCCGTTTTTCTCCTACGGCGGCACGGCAATGATGATGCTGCTGTTTGAAATCGGAGTAGTTTTATCAGTGTCAAGAAAAGCAAGTCAGAAAAAGGTATAGGTGAGAATATGAAAATTTTGTTTGCAACAGGCGGAACTGCCGGTCATATTAATCCTGCATTGGCAGTGGCGTCTTATATCAGAGAAACCAATAAGGACGCTCAGATTATGTTTATCGGTACTGCCGACCATATGGAATCAAGGCTTGTGCCTGAGGCAGGCTTTGATTTTAAAACAATTGACATTTCGGGCTTTAAGCGTTCCTTTTCTCCAAAGGCAATTTCTCATAATGTTAAAACTGTTTTCAGGCTTATGAAATCCTCAGGTGAAAGCAAAAAAATAATCAGTGATTTTAAGCCTGACGTGGTTGTGGGCTTTGGCGGATATGTGTCAGGTCCCGTTCTGCAAACAGCGGTTAAAATGGGCATACCCACCTGTATACACGAGCAAAATGCTTATCCGGGCATTACCAATAAAACTTTGGCAAAAGAGGTTGACAGGGTAATGCTGACTGTTGAGGATGCAAAAAAGCATCTTGAGTCTAAAAATGAGCCGATAGTCACAGGCCTTCCTGTTCGCGGAGAGCTGCTTAAGGCTGACAGAGATGTGGCAAGGGCACAGCTTAATATTCCCGATGACAAGTACCTTGTGCTATCCTTCGGTGGCTCTCTGGGTGCAGAGCCATTGAACAATGCAATGTTTGATATTCTTATTGACAGTGCCCATACAGGCAGGTACTGCCATATTCATTCCGTTGGTACAAACGGCGGCGAGTTCCTTGACAAATTTGCAAAAAAGGGATTTGTTGACGGAAAAATGGGCACCGTTGAGGTTAGAAAATATATTGACAATATGGATGTTTGTATGGCGGCGGCCGATTTGGTTATCGGACGTGCAGGCGCATCATCTATTTCGGAGATTGAGGCAATGGGCAAGGCGTCAATTTTAATTCCTTCTCCATATGTTGCTGAAAATCATCAGTATCATAACGCTATGGCTCTTGTAAACCGTAATGCGGGATTTATTATTGAAGAAAAGGATTTAACCTCACATACTCTTTATGAAAAAATAGATGAGCTTTTGTCAGACGGTGACAGGCTTAAAGAGGTTGAAAGAAATGCAAAAGCAATGGCGATTACTGACGCACGTGAACGCATTGCGTCAATAATTTTGTCACTTGCCAAATAAATAACAAAAAAATCACCACTGCATAGGATATGTTGATAAGGCTTATCTGCCTTAACATATGCAGAGGTGATATAATGGAATATTATAAAATTATCGGTGGCAAAGGGCTGAGCGGAGAGGTTACACTCCACGGTGCAAAAAATTCAGCCCTTCCGATACTGTGTGCATCAATTCTTATAAAAGGCAAAAGTATTATACATAATTGCCCCGATTTAAGCGACGTAAGAACAACTTTAAAAATTCTTGAAAAATTAGGCTGTGCGGTGACTCGGCAGGGAGAAACAGTAACTATTGACGCTGGAAATATTACCGCCTCACAGATAGACGAAAGCGTTATGCGCACAATGCGCTCATCAATTCTGTTTTTAGGCTCCCTTGTGTCACGTACAGGCTGTGCTTCAATTTATCTACCCGGTGGGTGTGACATCGGAACGCGCCCCGTTGATATGCACCTTAAAGCACTTAAGAGCTTAGGCGCCGTTGTTACGGAAAGCGGCTCCTCCATTACCTGCTGTGCCGACAGGTTGACAGGATCAAAAATTATTTTACCCTTTGCCTCAGTGGGAGCAACTGAAAATATCATTATTGCCTCGGCAATATCAAAGGGAAAAACAGTTATAATTAATCCTGCAAGGGAGCCTGAAATTTCAGACCTTGCAGAGTTTCTGAATAAATGCGGCGCAAAAATCTACGGCGCAGGTGAAACAACTATAGAGATTGACGGAGTAGATAAGCTGTATCCCTGTGAGCACAGTATAATTCCTGACAGAATTTTAGCCTCAACCTATATGAGTGCCTGTGCCGCAACAGGCGGAGAAATTGTCATAAAGGATGT
>CAMBQD010000063.1 GCA_945869905.1 uncultured Clostridia bacterium
GTCATAAATATATTGATTTGACGCAATGTAAAGCTCACCGCCAATCATACGAGAGGAAATATATCCGCCGCTTTGCTCAAAGTAATTTGTTTCCTTTGGCTCTGCCGCATTTGAAACGTCATAAATATGTGTAACGGTGGAATCATTTGAACTGTCAGCTGTAAGGATTATTTTTACAGTATTAACAACCAACAAATCATTATAAATATAAAAATCCGTTATAAATTCATCTGTTTCGTATTCTACGCTACTGTCATTCTCCGCCACTGACTCAATTTCAAAATCATCTATGGACGAAACCACATCGCCGTTTTTATTGTATATATTGACTATGCCTGATTCACTGACATACCAATAAATATATTCTCCGTCATTTTTAATGATGTCGCCCTCGTCAACATTTTCAACCTGCTTATAGGTTTGGGAATAGTCGGTAGAGGCGCCGCCCATTCCGCCTTCGCCGTAGTCGTAGGCACTTTCCGGCTCCAATATCACATTACCGCCGCCCTTTAAGGTGTCGGTATCATTATATCTGTCTGCTTTTTTAACATATTTTTTTATGCTGTCAATATCGGTAAAGGAGTTAAGCACCTGCTGATTATCACTCTCTTCAGCAGGGGTTTTGTCCTTAGTGATAAAGTAGGGACGAGTCAGTGTGACGGCAGTTAAAAAAATTGCTATACAGGCAACTGCGCTCAGCGTACCTTTAAATGCTTTTGTCTGATAAAATTTTATTTTTTTCTGCTTGCTTTGATTGAGCTTTTCCATAACCCTGTCCACATTTAAGGCAGATGGTGCGGTAACATTCTCTTTATCAAATTCATTTTTTATATAATCAAAATTTTTACTATCCTTCATATCGCATCACTCCAAATATTCTCGCATTTTTGAAAGACTGCGCGACAGCTTTGACCTAACACTGCCGGCAGTTAAGCCTGTAATTTTTGATATTTCTCTGCTTGTAAAGCCTGCCTCCACTGACAGAAGAACGATATCCCTTTCCTCACTGCTGAGCATATCCAATGCCTGACACAGCTCTGTTTTGCTTTCATCAATTACAGTATACAGATTTGCAGTACTTTTGACATTATCAATACTTTCACATTCTCTCTGCCTGATTTGATGCTTAATATATGTTGTGCAAACAGAGTAAAGAATTTTAAATATCCAGGAGGGAAACGCCTGAGCCCTTCGCAAATTCACTATCTGCTCATAAGCCGACACAATAGAGTCCATCACAGCGTCCTGTGCATCCTGCGCATTACCCAGCCTGTAATATGCGTAACGATAAAGCCTGTCCTTGTACAGGGAATAAAGCATACAAAATGCGTCCTTATCACCCTTTTTGGCTTTGTTAACCAATTCTACCTCATTCATACTGTTCACCTCTTTTGACATGTCATATGTTAAGTATATAAATTTGCCCAAAGTGTTGCAATAAAAATAAAAAAGCACAAAGCAAATTATAATCTGCTTTGTGCCTTTTGCCGAAAATTATTGATTTTTTGTTAAGCGGCGGTATTGGGCGTAGTCCTTGGCATTAATATATCCGTCCGGCACAAGGTCAAACATGGAAATATAGTTAGCCTTGGAAATTTTTTGATTCATTATATCAAAGCTGTACTGCTTATCCATAACATATCGCGGAAAGGCAATAACATCGTCACACTGACTGCAGGAATATGTGCAATAATCACTTGTCAGGCTATCAAAATTCAGTCTGTGCTCATCAATTGAACAAAAGCTGTATCCTGCGCCCTCTGCCCAGGTCTTTGCATATGTATCTTCATATCCCACAACCTTTAGCTTGGCATTGTGATCTGTGCTTGCATACGTTAGGCTGGACGTGGTGTAAATGGTGGTGGCCGGCAGTCTGACGCCGGTGCCGATTGAATTAAGATACGGTGCGTAAATATAGTCAAGCATCTTTATGGGATAAAGATTTGATGTGCCGCTTGAAAAATCCGTTGCCTTTGGCGCATAAATATATTTCATTTGGTTGTTAGTGTTGTAGCTGCCAAATCCAAAGGACGGCAGGTTTTGGCTGTTGGGCAGGTCCAGACTGTTTAGATTAATACAATTGTAAAAATTATTCTTGCCTGTGAACTGCTCCACATTACTGATATTAATATCGGTTAATTCCTCACAGCCAAAGGCGCCTTCACCAACTGTTTTTGCCATGGGCAGATTAATTGTTTCAATCCTGCCGCAGCCGTAAAAGGCATAATTAGGAACATCGGTACAGTAAGGGAATGAAACGCTTTTTATAGCCGTATTCATATAAGCGTAATCACCGATAACCGTTGAGTATTTTGCAGTAAAATTACTAAGCGATGTACAGTTTTTAAATGCGCTTTCTTCAGCAATCAGCAGGTTTGGAAAATCAGCCGAGGTTAAATACCTGCACTCTGCAAAGGCACTCTCACCAACCCTTTCAACACCAAAGGTGCCGTTAACACTGTCAATATAGCTTTTAGGATCGGTTATCAGGTTTCTTTGTCCCTCATTATTATAATCAAGAGCTGTTGTATTGACAGATTTGATAGATTCAATGGCACTGCCGCTAAAGGCGTTAGCCTCAATATCCTTACAGCTTGCAGAAAGCTCAAGGTACTTAACCTTACTGTTTTCAAAGGCTCCTGCAGCAATACCGTTAATTGTTTTGTTATCAGGCTTATCAATAATGAATGATGTCCTTTTTCCCGTGTAGCCCGTAATATATCCCCTGCTGTCTATTTGCAGATAATCACTGTCATTTTCCGGCATAACATACGGTCCAACCTCTGCAACTGTGTAATAGCTGTGCAAAAGATTGCCGTAATAAGCCACGGCAAATACTCTTGTAAATTCAGTTATACTTATGGGGCCTGTGTAAACCTTACTCTTTGTGGTAGGTCGTGTGCCGTCTGTGGTGTAGTAAATTGTAGCACCTGCCTGTGGACAGGAAAGGCTGATTTGCATATCACTGCAATCAAGCTTGCTTGACAAAATGTCATAATTAACATTGGCAACACGGTCACCGTCAATGAGATTGTACATATTCAGTATTCCGTATCCGCCCCAGCGACAGCAGGTCCACTCCTGCGCTCTGTCACCGTAATTCTTGTGAACCTTAAACGGCATTGCTCTTTCGCATAATCTTGCACCAACCTGCTCCGATGTCATTTCAGGATGCTGCATTAAAACGATTGCAGCCGCCGCAGATACCATTGGCGAAGCAAAGGATGTTCCGTCGCCCTTAACCTCAATATAGGAGCTATCCTTACCAATCATATTGATTTGCTTTCCAGGTGCCGCAATGTCAATGGTGTGGTCACCTGTAATGTTGTAGTTTGAAAAATCCGCCCTGTCATTGCCGTAATTAGATGCAGCAACAGTAAGAAATTTTGCACAGGCGGCAGGGTGATATGTAGGTGCAAGGTTAGCAGATTCGTTGCCTGCGGCAGCAACACAAACAGTGCCGTTATCAACTAATTCAGCACACTTTTTGTCAATACGGGCAAATGCTTTAGGCCCGATATTTGCCGTAGGGAATGTCAGGCTCATATTCATAACATCAGGCTTTGTGGTAAGCTTTCTGAGATAATCAAGTGTATCCTCAAATTCAGTCATATAAAATTGACCCTTGCTGTTTATGAGCTTAACAGCTATGATTTTTACATTATCGGGAGTGGTTTTGATAATAACGCTTGATACACATGTGCCGTGGCCGTTATCGTCCTTAGCATCTCCTTCAGAGCCGCTTGTGGAAAGGTTAATGCTGTGATCAATAATTCTGTCCTTGATTTTTAATAACGAATAGTTAACACCTGTATCAACTACCATTACATTTATTTGTTTTGATTTTTGAGTATCTGTGAGCTTTGCCATAGCATCGGCGCTTTCAATTCTCTCATATCCCCAATCGGTTGGGTGAGAATATGACGGCTCGCTTTCCTCAATAGCAATTACCTTGGCAAGATAATCGTTATCAACCGCATATCCCTCGTCAGTCAGCCTTTTCTTCAGGTTTTCGGCAAGGCTCTCGCTTTCGCACTGAATACACGCAGTATCATCCTTATAGATAACCTCTGTTCCCTCAGGTAAATTTTTAATCCTTTTCTTTGTTTCAACAACAAGTCTTGTGGGAATAGCCATTATCGTTTCGTCGGAATTTGCAAGCTGCTCCTCGTAATCTGCCTTGTTTTCACGGCACATTTGTGCAGTTGCAAGAGCTGTTTTTAATGCAGCTCTTTCAATATTTTTCTTTCCAAGCTCAATTGCGGCAGGAGTGAATATTCCTACTGCGATTGCAAAGCAAACTGATGCACAAATTATTTTTACAAGTTTGTTTTTCATATGTACCCCTCATAATAATATGTTAAGTTACATTATACCAGTTTTTTCTTAAATTGTAAACAGTATGATTTTTAAATAAACTACTTGAAATAATAGGCCAAACAGTTTACAATAAAGGTCATAAGTATATAAGGAGAATGTAAATGGAAAAAATTCTTGTTCTTGATTTCGGCGGTCAGTACAACCAGCTTATTGCAAGGCGTGTTCGTGACCACCATGTGTACGCAGAAATTCTGCCATACACAACCCCTATTGAAGTAATTAAAGAAAACGGCTACAAGGGCATAATATTTACAGGCGGTCCAAACTCTGTTTATGATATGAGCTCGCCTCATTATACTGCTGAAATTCTTGATTTAGGTATTCCTGTTTTAGGTATTTGCTACGGCTGTCAGCTCATTGCCTGGATGAAGGACGGTGTTGTTAAAACAGCCCCTGTAAGCGAATACGGAAAAATAGAATTTACTGCCGATAAAAAATCAAAGCTTTTCAAGGATGTTGATGAAAAATCAATCGTTTGGATGAGTCATACAGACTATATCGCTCAGGCTCCTGAGGGATTTAGCATCATCGGCACCACCGATGACTGTCCCTGTGCGGCAATGGAAAATGTTGAAAAAAACATTTATGCCGTTCAATTTCACCCTGAGGTTACACATTCTCAGTTTGGCTCGCAAATGCTCCATAATTTTCTTTATGAGGTTTGCAATTGCTCCGGTGATTGGGTAATGGATAATTTCATTGACAATACTGTTGCCAAGCTTAAGGAACAGATTGGAGATAAAAAGGTAATTCTCGGTCTTTCCGGAGGAGTTGATTCATCTGTTGCGGCAGGTCTGCTTTCAAGAGCAGTGGGCAAACAGCTTACCTGCGTTTTTGTTGACCAGGGGCTTATGCGCAAGGATGAGGGTGACTTTGTTGAAAAAACCTTCACCTCGCTGTTTGATATGAATTTTGTCCGTGTAAACTGCGGCGAGCACTTTATTGCAAAGCTTAAGGGCGTTACCGACCCTGAGAAAAAGAGAAAGATAATCGGCACCGAGTTCTTTAATGTGTTCTGGAATGAAATCAGAAAGCAGGACGAGCTTGGATACTTTGCTCAGGGTACAATTTACCCCGACTGTATTGAGTCCGGCAAGGGCGACGCCGATGTTATTAAAACTCACCATAATAGAGTTAATGTTCCCGAGGATGTTGAATTTTTGGGAGTAATTGAGCCACTTTGCGACTTGTTCAAGGACGAGGTCAGACGTGTTGGCGAAAAGCTGGGCATACCAAAGGAGCTTGTTTGGCGCCAGCCGTTCCCCGGCCCCGGACTTGGCGTAAGAATTATCGGTGAAATCACTGCCGATAAAATTAAGGTTCTTCAGGAGGCTGACTGGGTACTCCGTGACGAAATGGCTAAAAACGGCTATGAAAAAAATCTTGCCCAGTTCTTCTGTGTTTTGCCTTGTGTAAAGACAGTTGGCGTAATGGGCGACCACAGAACCTATGACCATCTTGTTGCAATCAGAGCAGTAACAACAGATGACTTTATGACAGCTGACTGGGCAAAAATTCCGTATGATATTCTTGCCAAGGTGTCAAACAGAATTACCAATGAGGTTGACCACGTCAACAGAGTTGTCTATGACATCACCTCCAAACCCCCCGGCACAGTAGAGTGGGAATAATATCGAATGGCTTTTGAGTGGCTTGGAATCGCCCGATTCCAAGCCACTTTTTTATCATTGATCTTAACTTTGTTATCACATTTGATACCATTTTGATAACAAAATGGCAATAATCAAATGCAGTGGGTCGGATGGATGAACAACATTTGCCAAAGAGCAACCGAAATCGTAAACGCAGAACTTATTTACGCATAACAAACAAGGCGGCAGGGAGAAATCCTTGCCGCTATTTTTTGAAAAAAATAAATTTGTGTGTC
>CAMBQD010000064.1 GCA_945869905.1 uncultured Clostridia bacterium
GAGCACCTACATAACCCATCTTAGCTTCCTCTGCTGTGAACTTGCCTGCTTCAATCAGCTCGTTAAGCTTCATACCTGCAGCAACACCTGCAAGATAACGACCCTCATAGATTGCTGCAAAAGCATTGTGGAAGTTTGCTAAGTTCTCTGTATGAGCCTTTGTACCTGTTGCGTGCAGGAACTGAACATCAGGATTAGCCTTTGCTGCTTCAATAAGGAAATCCTCGTGACCGAAGCTGTCTGCAAATACGATGTCACAGCCCTGATCAACAAGGTCAAGAGCAGCCTCCTTACAAGCGTCACTCTCGTCAATGTTCTTCTTGAACACAGCCTCAGCACCCATTTTTTCACAAGCCTCTGTTGCGGCATTAATGAAGTTAAGGTCATAGGTTGAGTTCTCGTCGTGCAGGAAAATAAATCCTACCTTGATCTTTTCCTCGCCGTCGCCGGCAGCATTACCTGAGCAACCTGCAAAGCAGCCTACTACAAACAAAGCTGAAAGAACAACTGCAAGAATTTTCTTTGTGAGTTTCATTTCTCTTCCTCCGTAAATAAAAACTTTAATATTATAAGGCTTACGCCGAATAACCGATTAATCCCTGAAGATAACCTCGCCTGTTTCATGATTCATACTTTCAACAATTGCAAGGGACTGAACATTTATACCCTGCTCACGCAGCTTGTCCCCACCGTGCTGAAAGCCCTTCTCAATTACAACACCGCAGCCGGCAAGAGAGGCTCCGCTGTCCGTAACCAATTTGATAAGTCCGTTGAGCGCGTTGCCCACTGCAAGAAAATCGTCAACAATCAGCACCCTGTCATTTTTATCAAGAAAGCGCTTTGACACAATAATATCATAGGTCTTACCGTGAGTAAAGGACTCAACCTTTGACGTATAAACATCGCCTGCAATATTTTTGGTCTTGGTCTTTTTTGCAAAAACCAACGGACATTCAAATTCCTGAGCAACCAGTGTGCCGATGGCAATGCCCGACGCCTCAATAGTTAAAATTTTATTTATTCCCTTGTCCTTAAAAAGTCTGTGGAACTCCCTGCCCACACTGCGCATAAAAGGGATATCTATACGGTGATTAAGAAAGCCGTCAACCTTAAGAATATTGCCCTCATAAACCTCACCTTCAGCTAATATTTTCTGTTTAAGTAAGTCCATACAATATACCGCCATAATATTTGTGTATATATTATTACTTATCTACATATTTTGCAATAATTTTTAGTATTTTGACATCAAATTTTAATAATTTGTATTATCCTCTTTTGTACAAATCGGTGGACTGATTGAAGTTATTATGCTATTATATCAGTGGTGATTGATATGAACAACAGAAAAATTGCAGTAATAATATCGGTATTTGCGTTACTGATTGCGGTGGGCGCAATAGCTTTATCCGTTGCCGGACACATACCGTTTTTAGGAAAGGCACTGTCGCTTATTGTTGCGGTGCTGATAATGATATTTGTAATTGTATTTTTTGCAGTAATTGTTAAAGGAAAGAACAGTAAATGAAAATACTTGTGAGTGCGTGCCTGCTGGGTAAAAGCTGCAAATACAGCGGCGGAAGCAATAAGAATGAAAGGGTAATAGCCTTAGGTGAAAAGCATCAGCTTGTCCCTGTGTGTCCCGAATATTCGGCACAGCTGCCTATCCCCCGTCCCCCTGCAGAGATTTTAGGCGGAAGGGTGTTTAACAATCTCGGTGAGGACATTACGGAAAAATTCCTTGACGGAGCGGAAAAGACTCTTTATATTGCCGAGGAATACGGATGCCGAATAGCGGTGCTGAAGGAAAGGAGCCCCTCCTGCGGCTTCGGCACGATATATGACGGTACATTTACAGGTAAAACGGTAAGCGGAAACGGAATAACGGCACAGCTTTTATATGACAACGGCATACGGATTTTCGGCGAAAGCCAAATTGACCGACTGAACAAAATATTAGAGGATGAAGAACAAAGCTATGAGTAATATAAGAAAGGCAGAGAAAAAGGATTTTGACAGTATTTTTTCTATAATAGAGGAAAGCTTTCCTGCTGACGAATACAGGGATTATGATGACCACAAAAGGCTGTTTGACCGCTCTGCATTTACAATTTACGTCATACCTGATGATGAAGAACAGAGCATCAAGGCTTTTATAACCCTGTGGGAATTTGATGACTTTGCATATATTGAGCATTTTGCCGTATCGCAAAAATACAGAAATCAGGGATTGGGCGGAGAACTGCTGAACTATTTGGCGAAAAATCTGAATGGAACCGTTTGTCTTGAGGTAGAACCGCCTGTTACGGAAACGGCAAAAAGGCGTATCGGATTTTATGAACGAAACGGCTTTACGCTGAATGAATATCCGTATATTCAGCCTGCTTTTTCAAAGGACAAAAAGCCTGTTGAGCTGATGATAATGACCTCAAACGGAAAAGTAAGTAAAGAAGAATTTGAGCTGATAAAAAGCACCCTTTATAAAGAGGTTTATAAGGTATGATAAGCAAAACAGGAGGACTTTTGTCCTCCTGTTTTTATATTTTATGTCTGTTTTTTACCTTAAGTCTTTCCATTGCACGGGCAAGGTTTGCCTGTGAATGATAATATTCAAGCTGAGAATGCTTTAATCTCAGCTCCTCCTCTGCCCTTTCCTTTGCCTCCTGCGCTCTGCGCTCGTCAATTTCCTCAGGCAGCTCTGCGGAAATGCAGACAAGATTTGCCGTATTATCAAGAAACTCCAAAAATCCGTTACCCACAAAGGCTGAAATAATCCGGCCCTGTCCGTCGGTAATTTTCATTTCACCTGTTTCTATAGGTAAAATACAATTTTCGTGATGGGCAAGAAAGCACTCACTGCCGCCGTCAATATGAGGGACAACAATGGACTGAGCCTCACCGTCAAAAAATATTTTATTTGATGCAGTTATTTTTAACTTAAAGGTATTCATTATATCACCCTAAATTTTAATCGGACATTTTTTCTGCTTTTTTCAGCACATCTTCAATAGTACCTGTGTTGAAAAATGCCATTTCAGGCACGTCGTCAACGTCACCGTCAACAATGGCTTTAAAGCCTTTTATTGAGTCTTTAACAGATACATAAACGCCCGGTACACCTGTAAAGGACTCGGCAACATGGAAGGGCTGTGACAGGAATTTTTCAATTTTCCTTGCTCTGTAAACAGTCAGCTTATCCTCGTCGGACAATTCCTCCATACCCAAAATAGCAATGATGTCCTGCAGCTCCTTATACTTCTGCAAATAAGCCTGCACCTTACGTGCAACGTCGTAATGCTCCTGACCGACAACGTCAGCCTCAAGAATTCTGGAATTTGATTCAAGAGGGTCAACGGCAGGATAAATACCCTTTTCAACAATCTTACGTGAAAGCACCGTTGTTGCGTCAAGGTGAGCAAAGGTGGTTGCAGGAGCAGGGTCGGTTAAGTCATCGGCGGGAACATATACCGCCTGAACAGACGTAATGGAGCCGTTCTTGGTGGATGCAATACGCTCCTGCAGCTCGCCTACATCTGTGGCAAGGGTGGGCTGATAACCAACCGCCGACGGCATTCTGCCCAAAAGTGCAGAAACCTCTGAGCCTGCCTGAACAAAACGAAAAATGTTATCTATGAACAACAGTACATTCTGGTGCTCAACATCACGGAAATATTCTGCCATTGTAAGACCTGTTTCGGCAACACGCATACGTGCTCCCGGCGGCTCATTCATCTGACCGAAAACAAGGGCAGTTTTTTCAAGAACACCTGACTCGCCCATTTCCTTCCACAAATCGTTACCCTCACGGCTACGCTCACCAACACCGGTGAAAATTGAATAACCGCCGTGCTGAGTGGCAACATTTGTAATAAGCTCCTGAATAAGCACTGTTTTGCCAACACCTGCACCGCCGAAAAGACCGATTTTACCGCCCTTTTGATAGGGAGTTAAAAGGTCAATTACCTTAATGCCTGTTTCAAGAATTTCCACCTCTGAGGATTGCTCCTCAAAGGAAGGGGCAGGTCTGTGAATAGCCCAATGCTCCTCATTGTCAAGGCTTTCTCCGCCGTCAATGGTTTCACCCACTACATTAAAAAGCCTGCCTCAATTCTTTTTTCCCACCGGAACCCTTATGGCATCTCCGGTGGCAGTAACCTCCATATCCTTACAAAGACCCTCGGAGGCCGCCAGCATAATGCAACGAACACTGCTGTCGCCAATGTGCTGACTAACCTCCATAACAAGCCTGCTGCCGTCAACAGTTACCTCAAGAGCGTCCTTTATGTTAGGTAATTCGCCCTCAAATTCAACGTCAACAACAGGGCCCATTACCTGCTTGATTTTACCTTTATTCATTTTAGGACATCTCCTACTCTGATTTGTTTTTCTGTGCCTTTGAGCCTGCCACAACCTCAGTAATTTCCTGAGTTATTGCCGCCTGCCTTGCACGGTTATATTCGATACCAAGCCTTTTAAGCATATCCTTAGCGGCATCGGTTGCCGTTTGCATTGCCATCATACGGGCATTATGCTCTGAGCAATAGGACTCAACAAGGGCACTGTAAACATAGCCCGCAACATAATCGGGAACAATATGCCTGAACACTGTATCAACATCAGGTTCAAAATAGCACTGCTGATAATTGTTTTCAGCGCCGTCTGTAACAAGCCTGTTTTTCTTAAGGGGCAAAAGCTGTTTTATTTCCGCATTGAAGGTAACGGAATTTACCATTCTTGTATAAACGATATAAACCTCGTCCAAATCACCGTTCTTAAACAGCTCAACAACCTTTTCGCTGATAATTCTTGCCCTGTTCATATTTGGGTTTTGAGCAGTATACTTAAAATTGATATCAACGGGAATATTCTTTTTTTCAAAATATCTGCGACCTACCTGTCCCACAACAAAAAGCATATTTTTGTTATCGGACAAAGCCTCTTTTTCCGCAATTTTTATAACATTATGGTTATATGCACCTGCCATACCCTTATCGGCGGTTACAACAATGTACCCCTGCTTTCGTTCATGCTTGGGAATATTCTCTCTCTCGTCAAAAAACTCGTTGCCGGTTTCAGGCGACATTTCAAGAATTTTTGCAAGGGACTCCTGAATTGCATAAAAATAAGGCTCCGTATTTTTCAGGTCACGTCTTGCCTTCTGAAGCTTTGATGAGGATATCATATACATAGCATTGGTTATTTTCATGGTATCCTTAATTGACTTCATTCTGGCTTGTATTTCACGTGAATTAGCCATTATTTACCTTCTTTATATGACTGTTTAAATTCATCTGCTGCGTTTAAGATGTCCTCCCTGACATCATCGTCAAGCACCTTATCCCTCTCAATAGCATTACTGATTTGAGGATGCTCGGATTTAATATAATTAATCAAAGCCATTTGGAATGTCTTAACCTCCTTTACAGGCAGGTCAACAAAGACCTTGCCCGTTGCCGCAACAAGAGTAATCACCATATCCGAAAGGGAAAGAGGATTACCCAAAGGCTGCTTAAGCAGCTCCATAAGACTTTTACCATAGGCAAGACCTGCCTTGGTTTCATCATCAAGGTCAGACGAAAACTGCGTAAACACTTCCATTTCCCTGTACTGTGCCAAATCAATACGCAGTGAGCCTGCCGCCTTTTTCATAGCCTTAGTCTGTGCCGCACCGCCTACACGGGATACGGAAAGACCCACATTAACAGCCGGACGCATACCGCTGAAGAACAAATCGCTTTCAAGAAAAATCTGACCGTCTGTAATGGATATAACATTTGTGGGGATATAAGCGGACACATCGCCTGCCTGTGTTTCAATAATGGGCAGGGCAGTAATTGAACCGCCGCCCAGCTCGTCGCTTAGCTTGGCTGAGCGCTCCAGCAAACGTGAATGAAGATAGAACACGTCGCCGGGATAAGCCTCACGTCCGGGACTTCTTTCAAGCAAAAGTGAAATAGCACGGTAAGCCACGGCGTGCTTGCTTAAATCATCATAGACTATAAGGCAATCCTTGCCCTGATACATAAAATGCTCTGCAAGAGCTGTTGCCGAATAAGGCGCAATATACTGAAGTGATGCAGGGTCGGAGGCAGTTGAGCATACAACTATTGTGTATTCCATTGCTCCTGCCTTTTCAAGCGTATTTACAAGCTTTGCAACGCTTGAAGCCTTCTGACCG
>CAMBQD010000065.1 GCA_945869905.1 uncultured Clostridia bacterium
CTTGAACGAAGGGAGCTGATTTCACCGTTAAGATTTTCAACATTGAAGGTTGCAAGGACATCGCCCTTTTTAACCTTATCTCCCACCTTAACATTAACCTCTTTAACTGTTGCTACAGTCGCTACCTTATATTCCTTTGATGTGCCGGCAGAAACCTCACCGGTTAAAGAAACATTTTCATAGATATCATCTGTACCGATAGTGTAAAGTGATACCTCCTCGCCACTGTTGGCCTTTGCTACGCCGAAAATAACACCGGCAATAATTGCAATTACAAGAACAATGCAAATAGGTACTATAACCTTCTTCTTACTTTTCTTTACAGTTGCCATAAAAATAACCTCTGCTCTATATTTATATTTTTGTATGATTAAGTATAATTCCGTTTTGTATAATTGTCAACAACAATTTGTAAATTTTTACACATTCTTAACATTATTCAGCGCTTTTAACGCCCTTTGTCCGATATCTTTTCTGTAATGAGCATTTTCAAAATTGATCTTGTCAACGGCACTGTAGGATTTTACCAGTGCATTTTCAAGAGTATCACCTAAAGCAGTAACGCCCAAAACTCTGCCGCCTGAGGTAACCAGCTTACCGTCTTTAACCGCAGTACCTGCGTGATAAACGGTTACGCCCTGAAGCTGACCGTCGGTAAGCCCTGTAATTTCAATGCCCTTGGGATAGGATTTAGGATATCCCCCTGAAGCCATAATTACACAGGCACAGGCCTCGTCAGACCATTCTATGTCAAGCTCTGACAAAGTTTCATTGTTAATTGCATCAAAAATATCCATAATATCGGTTTTAAGCCTTGGCAAAACAACCTGTGTTTCCGGATCACCGAAACGGCAGTTATATTCAATCACCTTAGGACCCTTTGCTGTCAGCATAAGACCGAAATAAAGACAACCCTTAAAGGTTCTGCCCTCAGCATTCATTGCGTTAATTGTGGGGATAAAAATTTTATCCATACACTCCTTGGCAATTTCCTCGGTATAATATGGATTAGGTGATACTGTTCCCATACCGCCTGTATTAAGGCCCTTATCACCGTCAAGGGCTCTTTTGTGGTCCATTGAGGAAACCATTGGCTTAACGCACTTGCCGTCTGTAAAGGCAAGAACGGAAACCTCCGGTCCTGTTAAAAATTCCTCCACAACAACATTGTTGCCTGATGCACCGAAAATCTTATCCTCCATTATTTCCTTAACACCGGCTATTGCCTCATCAAGTGTTTCGGGAATAATTACGCCTTTGCCCAATGCAAGACCGTCTGCCTTAATTACTGCAGGGAACTCATTTTTCTCTTTAAGATATTCGATAACATCCTCTGCTCTGTCAAACACCTTATATTCGGCAGTAGGGATATTATATTTTAACATAAGATTTTTTGAGAAGACCTTTGAGCCTTCAATAATTGCGGCGTCTGCCCTTGGACCAAAGGTGGCAAAGCCTTCAGCATTAAGTGCATCAACCATACCTGCAACAAGCGGGTCGTCAGGTGCTACAACCACAAAATCCGCCTTGATTTCCTTTGCAAGCTTAATAACGCCGTCGATATCTGTTGCCGATACATTATAGCAATCAGCGTCATAGGAGATACCGCCGTTGCCGGGACAACAGGCAACACTGTCTACCCTTTTTGATTCCTTAATTTTTCTTATCAGGGCGTGCTCTCTGCCGCCGCCGCCTACTACCAATACCTTCATACCCGTACCTCCGAAAAACACATTTAGGGTGACATAAGGTCACCCTGAAAATTATTTATTTTTATTAACTATTCTTGTTTCCTCTTCATTTGTTTCAAGGTCAATAAAACGAGTGAAAAGCGAAACCTTATTATCCTCATTAAGATTATCCCAAATCATAGATGTAAAGGCGTCAATATATCCGTCAATTTCAACAGGAGTTGGCTCGCCCTCAAATGACGGAATGGGATCACCGTCACATTTATATGTATGAATAAAGTGGCCGATACCTGCCTGTGCAGGATATTCAAAGAAATATCTAAGGCACTGGGGCTTGCCCATATTAGATTTAAGGATGGAAAGAACATAATCGCCGTTTGGCTTAACAACGCCGGAAATTCTGGGGGTATAATTAGGTGCATCCGGCTCAAACTCCCTTGTCAGCAGAGCGTGACGATAGCAATGGCCTTCCTTCATAAAATCATAAATGGTATCCGTCTGGTCGCCGTTGGTAACAATTGTCTTTCCGTCAAGCTTTAAAACAGGGTTATAGATAATAAGGCTTGGGTCCTCCATCTTAGATTCATCAAAGGCCTTTGTGCGAATACCGCCCCTGTCGTTTTCTTCAAAAATACGGTTACGGCTGTTTACACTTCTGCCCATTATAAAATAAGCTATTACAGCCTTTTTGCCGTCCTTTGATTTACCGAGAACTATTCCTCTGCCGGGATAGGAATTTGTGCTTAATTCCTTTTCAAGAGTTGTAATTTTCATTATTTCACCTCAGATAATTTCTGTTTTATTGCCGATAATTTTTATTCTGCCTTCACAGAAAAGGGAAACTGCCTTGGGAAGAATTTCCCACTCTGCCTGACGCATTACACGGTACTGGAGAATATCCTCATTGTCCCCCTGCTCCACAGGCACTGCCTTTTGCAGAATAATTGCACCGCCGTCAGTAATCTCATTAACAAAATGAGCCGTAGCTCCTGTTACCTTTACTCCGCTGTTTAACACGGCTGTATGAACCCTTTTACCGTAAAAGCCGTCACCGCAGAAAAGAGGGATAAGGCTGGGATGAATATTGATAATTTTGTTTCTGTATCTGCTGATAAGCTCCTCACCGAGTATTGAAAGAAAACCTGCCAGCACAATCAAATCAATATCCCTGTTTTCAAGCACATCTAAAATCGCTTTGTCATATGCCTCTTTACTGTCATAAGCCTTGCGTGAAACCACTGCACTTTCAATGCCTGCTTTTTTTGCTCGTTCAAGGGCATAAGCATTTTCATTGCTTGCAAGAACAAATGTAATTTTACCGTTTTTAATTTCTCCACGCTCTTGTGCGTCAATAAGTGCCTGTAGATTTGTGCCGCCGCCGGACACAAAAACAGCAATATTCATCATACTAATTCAACACCCTTTTCACCGGATTTAATTTCGCCGATAACTGCGGCCTGCTCGCCGTTTTCCCTGAGTACGGCCACAGCCTCATCAGCCTTGTCATCATCAACTGCAATTACAAGACCTGTACCCATATTAAAGGTGTTGTACATATCTCTTTCAGGAATGCTTCCTGCTTTGGCAATAAGGTCAAATATTGGCTTTTTAAAGCACCTGTCCTTTTCAATAACTGCGGTAAAGCCGTCCTTTAACATTCTTGGAACATTCTCGTAAAAGCCGCCGCCTGTGATATGGCTGATGGCATTTACATTTACCTTGTCCATCAGTGCAAGGAGAGGCTTAACGTAAATTCTTGTGGGGGTAATAAGCTCCTCGCCCAAGGTTTTGCCAAGCTCGTCATACTTAACTGCAATAGTTTTTTCGTTAATATTAAACACTTTTCTGACAAGTGAAAATCCGTTTGAATGAACACCGGAGGATGCAACGCCGATAAGCGCATTGCCTGCCTTTAAATTTTCGCCTGAAACCAGCTTATCCTTTTCACCGATACCTACGGTAAAGCCTGCAAGGTCATATTCCTCCTCAGGCATAAGTCCCGGATGCTCCGCTGTTTCACCGCCTACAAGAGCACAGCCTGACTGCACACAGCCCTCAGCTACACCGGCAACTATCTGTGCAATTTTTTCAGGATAGTTTTTGCCGCAGGCAATATAATCCAGGAAAAACAACGGCTTTGCACCTGAGCAGGCAACGTCGTTAACACACATTGCAACGCAATCAATACCAACTGTGTCGTGCTTATCCATAAGAAAAGCCAGCTTAATTTTTGTACCTACACCGTCTGTACCTGAAACAAGCACAGGATTTTTGTATTCGTTTAACGGAAGCTCAAACATTCCGCCAAAGCCGCCGATACCGCCTAGGACACCGGGTATATTTGTTCTTTTAACGTGGGATTTTATAAGCTCCACGGATTCATAGCCTGCTGTAACGTCAACGCCTGCTGCTGCATAGCTTTCACTGAAACTTTTTTCCATACCTTTCTCCTCTTATAATTCCTTAAGTTTTTCCTGTAATGCAGCATCCTTTTCACGAACCTGCTGTGCCATTTCTTTTCTCATATTCTGAAGCTTTTGCATCAGAGCGTCATCACCTACCGCAATAATCTCTGCAGCAAGGATGGCGGCATTTTTTGCAGCATTTACACCAACCGTTGCAACAGGTATTCCGGGAGGCATCATAACGGTTGCAAGCATAGCGTCCATACCGTCAAGCACCTTTGAAGAACAGGGAATGCCGATAACCGGCAGTGTGGTTGACGCCGCCAAAACTCCGCCTAAGTGGGCAGCCATTCCCGCCGCCGCAATAATAACACCAAAGCCGTTATCAATGGCGTTTGCGGAAAATTCATTTGCCTCCTGCGGTGTGCGGTGTGCACTCATAACCCTGACCTCAGTTTCAATACCCAATTCCTTTAACTGCTTAATTGCAGGTGTTACGATGGGCAAATCGCTGTCAGAGCCCATAATAATTGCAACTTTTTTCATAGTACGCTCCTTTGCTGATATTCTTTTATTAAAATTATAATTATTATATATTAAGGCAAGACATTTTTCAATACAGAAAAGTGCCTAATTTTTTCCTTTTAATTGTAGATACTTTCGGATATTTTTCCATAGGCAATAAAGCTTTTTGCCAATTCAAAATCGTTGTAATTTATTTCGCCGTCACGGTTATAGTCAATTGAGGCAAGACGGCTGTCCTCCGGCGGATAGCTGCCGTAAAAGGAACGGAATACCGCAAAATCCTTTGCATTCACATATCCGTCAGTATAATAGTCAAAATTGAACAGTGTGATTTCGTCTAAGGGCATTTCCATATTTTCATCATAGGTTACGTCGATACTCCTATCCACAGAATAATCTGTACCGATTGAAATTTCCCTTGATCCCTTCTCTGCATAAAATGAAAATTCACCGTTTATATCGGTTTTCACCTTATTAACACCGTCAATATCAACATCCGCATTGAAAACAGGATAATCATTTGGGTGTGAGCCGTCAGGATTTTCCATCAGCACTACCCTGCCTGTTATCAAAATTCCTGTCCTCTTTACAAAATCACCCTGATAGCTTATGCCGCAATATATACAGGTATAGGTTGTATAGCCGTCTTCAGTAAGGCTCGGCGGTGTAACAACGGTTTCACAGCAATGGCTTGTTATCATATTTACTGCAAAATCACCTATTGATAGCTGACTGACGCAGTTCACTGTATAGCGATAGGTTTCACCTTCCTGCAAAAAGCAGTCAATACTGAAATTCAAATCATCAAGTGAAATGTCCGAGCTTTTTGCAATCTCTGTGCCTGAATTATCATACAGTACACAATCCACATCAACATCACCGGTGGAGAAAAACCTGTAGCAATCACTGACCGTCGGTGTAAAGACAAAAATCATTTTATCGTTAAGCGAGTCCTCGTAATATGTACAATCCACCGTCTGTACGTCACTGATTACAAATTCATTTATTACATTATAGTTATTCGGATTAACAATCTTTTTTACGGCATAGGTATAAGCAGGTGAATCCCTGTATACATTCAGCACAAAATCACTGTACACATAGCCTGCCGCAGCTCTGTAAAATCCAAAGCTGTAGGAAAGGAGATTTGCCCTTTTGGGCACAGTAACGGACTTTAAGCTTTTGCAGCTGAAAAATGCCCTGCTGCCTATTTTTATATTGGAATTCATATCCTCAAATACTACTGAGGAAAGAGCAAAGCAGTTTTCAAAGGCAGAGGCGCCTATGCTTGTAACAGACTTAGGAATGGTAATACCTTCAATTCCTACGGATAAACAAAAGGCTCCGTCGCCGATTTTAACTAAGCCTTCAGGCAAATCTATACTTGTTGCAGAATTAATACCGCTCATAGCATAGTTGCCGATGCTTACAAGAGTTGAGGGCAAAATAAAATCCTCTGCCCCAACGTAATAGAAAAAGTGGTTACCCAATGAGGTAACCCCCTCCTCCACAACCACGTGCTCAATGGAGCCGTCACTCCTCCAGTTATACCAGGG
>CAMBQD010000066.1 GCA_945869905.1 uncultured Clostridia bacterium
CCCAATACAATGAGAGGAGGATTGAACACATATATGATATTGATTAAACCGATTATCATTTCGTCAATCCACTGGTCAATTACCGAACGTATTTCAGGCTTTTCAAAATTTTCCTTCTCAAATATTTCAAAGGCATTCAGGTTAGTGGAGTTACGCTTGTTTACTGACTCAAGCAGTGCTTTTGTGGACGCATAGCATTCGTAACAGCCTTCACCGCCGCAGGTGCACTGCTTGCCTCCTGCGTGGGTAATCATATGACCGAATTCACCGGCTGATGAACCCATACCCTTGTACAGCTTATTATCAAGGTATAAAGCACCGCCGATGCCTGTACCGTAGGTTAGACAAAGAAAATCGCTCTTGCCCTTTGCAGCACCGAATTTTGCTTCGCCCATTGCAAAGGCATTAACATCGTTTTCCACGTACGTTGGTATACCTGTTTTATTTTCAATAATCTTTTTTACCATCATACCGGTATAATATGGTATATTGTCAGTGGAATAAACAACAATACCGTTTTTACTGTCAACCTGACCGGCAGTTGATATGGCAACCCTGTCAATATTATCATACTGTTCTATTAATGATATGATTTTCAAAATTAACTCCTGACCGCCCTTTTCTGCCTCAGTAGGAATGGTGTGCTTGTCGGAAAGAATAAATTTATCACTGCAAAGTGCATATTTTATATTTGTTCCGCCGATGTCAAAGGTAAGTATTCTCATAGGGTGCCTCCTAATTAATCTTTTATATAATTATATCAGTAACCTTTTGCAAATTCAATACTTATTGAAAAATGAGTTATATTGTGTTAAAATAAGTTAAAATAATTTTTGAGGTAAATTTTATGGATGAAGAAATAAGAGAAGAAAGACTTGACAGTCCCCTTGTAGTACATAAAAAGAATGACGCGTCTTATCAGGAAACCGCCAACGAGGTTACTATGAGTGCCACCCATACTGACGAGGAAACTGCTGATGAGCCAACCTTAGAGCGCCACCGTTTCAGAAAAAAGAAAAAGAAGAAAAAGGCGCCTTATGTAATTCTTGCGCTTGTTGCAATTGCAGTTGCAGTTATTTGTGCACTTATTTATAACGGCGTAATACCAATCGGTGAAAAGGAAACAACTACTCAGCCGCCTAAAAAATCATATACAACACAGGCTGAAAATCAGTTTGCAGGAATAATTACAGTTAAGAATACCTTTATTTTCTTTGAAGGAAAAGAGGTTGACGGTATAGAAGGACTTGAAAAGGAAATAAAATACCTTGATGCAGGAGCAAGCTTTGTTGTTCAGGACGAAAATGCAGACAGTGATTTCCTTAATTTTGAGGTTCTTTCACTGCTTTCTCAGTACAATATCAATTATGAAATAAAGCATATCGTGTCCTCCGGTCTTGAGTCTAAGTATGAGAAAAAGGAAACCACTGCAAAATCAACTACCGCTAAGACAACCGCAAAGGAAAGTACCTCTGCTCCGGTATCACAGGACTGAGCTATGCTTGAAATGCTTGATAAAATATGCCTTGACAATCAGTTAAAGATAAGAGTAATCAGCATTGCAGAAAACTGCAGTGGCAGTATAATTAATCTTGCCGAAAGGTGTAATAACGGCGATTTTAATTGTTTATCAGATAAGGATGATTTAACCCGTCTTGCAGTTATGATAGAGTGTGCATCATCAACCTATAGCAAATATAAAGCCTTCGGTATTGATGATAAAGTGTTTTATGATACCATTGACGACATTCGTATTTGGTGTGAGAATAACGGCAATAAAGGCTTAAAGGAATACGGCTGGATAAAAAATCACATTGCATTTAATCTTTTCAGGCTGGGAAGATTGCAGTTTCAGCTTTATAAATGTGAAAATCCCACTCTTGATTACAGCAAACTGCCCTTTGAATATGGCGAAAGGTTAATTTATATTCATATTCCCCAGGGCGAAAAGCTTATTTTATCCGACTGTATACATTCAATAAAAACTGCAAAGGAATTTTTCGGTAAGTATTTCCCTGAATATAGCTTCAATTATTTTTTCTGTGAAAGCTGGTTGCTTTATGAGGGAAATATTGACTTTATGGACCCTCATAGCAATATTATTAGGTTTGCGTCACTATTTGATATTGCTTATTCCTGTAATGATGATTCGCAGGCAATTGAGCGAATCTTCGGCAGACGGAGGATCAATAAGCATAATTACAGCGAAGATACTTCATTGCAGAAAAGAGCAAAGGCTTATCTTATAAACGGAGGTCGGCTTGGAATGGGAATAGGAGTAATTGATGCCAATGATTTTTAATACTGAGTATGAATTAAAGGTAAATCTTTCCCGTGACGACAGTGTAAAGCTGTTTAACGAGCATTTTGATAATATGGACAAAAAGGGTTACTCACACAGTACTTTAATCCTTAATTCAGACCATAATTCAAAGGATTTTTCCGGAGTAATAAGAGATAATACATTTTTTGTAAGACTATGCAGGGGCTACAGTGATTTGATATATCGATATTCGCCACTGCATAAGATCAAATTTATAAAATATGATGACTGTACGAAAATCAGTGTAAAATGCTTTAACAGCAGAGCAACGGTATTTTTTATTCTTATTTCCGTTATATTTGCAGTGTCTACGGGCTTTTCAATACTTTCCGTAATGAATAATATACTGCCGCTTTTTGTAAACATTTTATTTGTTTTAGTTCCTCTTATAATTATGACAGTCATTGCTCTTATCAGCAAATCACAGCTGACTGATTTTAAATCTTCGCTTATTTTTGCATACAAAGACAATTTAATAAAATAATCTTTTCTATGCAGAAATAATTGAAAAAAATAAAAATTTTTTCTTGAATTTTTTGTGATTTTGAGTTATTATATTGCAGTCGAGCGGCAAATGCGTAAGTCCAGTCAAATGGACTTACGCATTATTTTTTTGCAATTTTCGGAGGTAAATTAATGAAGGAAAATAATCAATTTTATTTGGCAGAGGAAAAATTGGGCACTTTAATGAGAAAATATGCAATTCCCTGCATTATTTCTCTTCTTGTGGGTGCATTATATAACATTGTAGACCAAATTTTTATTGCAAACGCCGATTATTTAGGCTCATACGGTAATGCGGCAAATACCGTTGTTTATCCATTAACTGTAATTGCACTTGCAATTGCCGTAATGATTGGTGACGGATGCTGTGCCTTTATCAGCTTAAGCCTTGGCAGAAACAGAGCAGAGGACGCAAGAAAAAGTATGGGTAATTCCATTTTGATTACGGTAATTTCAAGCCTTGCTTTAACTGCTGTTTATCTGATATTTACGGATAAAATTATCGCAATGTTCGGTGGTACAGTGAATGCAGAAACCTATAAATATTCCAAAGAATATTTCTTCTGGATTACTGTTGGAATTCCTTTTTATATGTTTGGTCAGGCTATGAATCCGGTCATACGTGCTGACTCAAGTCCTAAATATGCTATGCTTTCCACCCTGGCAGGCGCAGTGACGAATATAATACTCGACCCAATCTTTATTTTTGTATTAAAGTGGGGAATGAGAGGCGCGGCAATAGCAACAGTAATAGGTCAAATTGTAACCGCAGTTTTTTCGGTATGTTATCTTTGCCGTACCAAAACAGTAAAAATGTCACTAAATGATTTTAAGTTAAACGGCAAAATAATCGGTAAGGGACTTTCACTTGGCGTATGCAGCTTTCTGTCACAAATTTCCCTTGTGGCCGCTATGGCCGCAATCAATAATATGATTCGTAAATACAGTGCCTTGGATGTGGTTTTCAGTCAGGAGCAATACGCTCAAATCCCAATGGCTGTTGTGGGAATTGTAATGAAGTTTTTCCAAATAGTAATTTCTGTTGTTGTAGGAATGGCGGCGGGCTGTATTCCGATTGTTGGATTTAATATGGGTGCAGAACTGAAGGAGAGAGTGAAAAAGCTATTTACAAAGCTGTTGACAGCAGAAGCAATTGTAGGCTTAATTGCACTTATTATCGTTGAATTTTTTCCAAAGCAGCTTATCGGTATATTCGGTGCGGCAAATGAAAGTATTTACTATACTGATTTTGCAGTTAAGGCGTTTAGAATTTATCTTTGTATGATGATATTTGCCTGCGTAAATAAAGCGGCATTTATTTTTCTGCAGGCAATGGGAAAAGCAGTTGAGTCAACTGCACTTTCAATGGTACGTGAAATAGTTTTCGGTGTTGGATTTGCCTTGATTTTGCCTGTTTTTTTCGGACTGGACGGAGTCTTGTATTCAATGCCGGTGTCGGATGTTTTAACGGCTGTTATTTCACTGGTAATTATATGCAGGACATATAGAGAGCTTTCTGATAATGATAAAAAACTGACTTAGGTAGATTTAACCTAAGTCAGTTTTTACATATTTTGATAATAGCTGACTGCCAGGGCATCACATCTCTCGTTATAAGGGTGTCCGTTGTGTCCCTTTACCCAATTGAATGTGACCCGGTGCTTTTCAAGGAGCGGTAAAAGTCTTTGCCATAAATCAACGTTTAATGCAGGCTTTTTGTCCGCTTTTTTCCAACCGTTATTTTTCCAGGAATAAAGCCAGCCCTTTGTAATTGCGTCGCAGACATATTTTGAATCGGTTGTCAGATTTACCGCACAGGGCTCCTTTAGTATGGTCAGTGCCTCAATTACTGCAGTAAGCTCCATACGGTTATTTGTTGTGTTCATTTCACCACCGCTTATTTCCTTTTCGTGTCCGTTATAGACAAGTACCGCACCCCAGCCGCCTTTACCCGGATTTCCGCTGCAGGCACCGTCGGTGTATATATCAATTTTCTTCATTATTGTTACCCTTGCAAATAATTTATAATTTAAACATATTTTACCACCAAAATTGGTAATAATCAATATGTGAGTTATTGTTAAGGTGCAGTTATATTTTTCTGTCTTTACTTGACAAGAGGAAGATAATGTCTTATTATATTACCTAACTTAATAAGTTCGGAAAAATAAATTGACGGAGGTTATTTAATGACAAATCAAAATAGGTCAAGCGGTAAAAACGCCTACGGAAAACGGAATTCCGCCAAGCGTTATGTAACTTACCGCAAATCACCTAACAAGAAGGCTCTTCAGCCCCCAAGGGCTAAGGAGTCAGTTCGTATTGCATTTCTCGGCGGTATGAATGAAATCGGTAAAAATATGACTCTTTATGAATATGCAGACGATATGTTTATTGTTGATTGCGGTCTTGCATTTCCCAATTCCGATTTACCCGGCGTTGACTTGGTTATACCTGATTTTACTTTTGTTGAAAAAAATGCAGACAAAATAAGGGGAGTTATTGTTACTCACGGTCACGAGGACCATATCGGCGGCTTAGCATATCTGTTAAAAAAGGTCAATATACCCATTTATGCCACAAAGCTTACCATCGGTCTGATAAAGGGCAAGCTTGAGGAGCATGGGCTTATTAATTCAGTTAAGCTTGTTGAAATTAAGCCCAGAGATAATATTACACTGGGCAGCTTTAATATTGAGATGATTCACGTTAATCACTCAATTCCCGATGCAGTAGGTCTTGCTATCAGATGTCCGGCGGGAACAATTATTCAAACCGGTGACTTTAAGATTGATACCACGCCTGTTGACGGTGATATGATTGATTTAACAAGGTTTTGCGAATACGGTAAAAAGGGTGTGCTTGCACTTCTTTCCGACTCAACAAATGCGGAGCGTCCCGGATATACAATGAGTGAAAAATCCGTGGGCGAGTCCTTTGAAACGCTTTTCAGAAAGGCTAAGAATAAGAGGATTGTTGTGGCAACCTTTGCATCAAATATTCACAGGGTACAGCAGATTATTGATGTTGCTCAATCCAGAGGACGTAAGGTTGCCGTTATCGGCAGAAGTCTTGAAAATCTTGTCAGTGTCGGCAGTGAGCTGGGATACCTTAATGTACCTGAAGGAATATTGATTGACATTAACTTAATCAGAAATTATCCTGATGACAAGCTGGTTATTATCACCACAGGCTCTCAGGGTGAGCCGATGTCTGCTCTTACCAAAATGGCATTCGGTGAGCACAGAAAGGTTAGCCTTACACCTAACGATTATGTCATCATTTCAGCAACACCTATTCCCGGTAATGAAAAAATGGTTGGCAATGT
>CAMBQD010000067.1 GCA_945869905.1 uncultured Clostridia bacterium
CCCATAACCTCCTTTTCCTTAGTTCCGTTACAGGGCATAACGTCACCGTAGGGGTCAATAAAGAAGGTGTCAAATGCCATATCACAGGGCAGTAGCCTTTTTTGTCCGTAAATGTAGTTAATCAGACCGTGGTTGAAATAAGCCCTAAACCATTTTTTGGGAGAATTTGATTTAAGCAGCTCATTGATAAGCTTTTCAAATTCCTTTGCAACCATAGGTCTGTCCTTTATGATATTCTGTGCCTCAACAAAATAAAAGGAGTTATGAAGAGAGGCAGTGGCAAATTCCATATCCATTTCGTCGCTGAGTCTGTAAAGAGGCACAAGGTCCTTGGCGTTGGCATCCTGAACAGTCATACCAAAGCCTACGTCGGGATGATTCATTTCAACTAATTTTTTAAGTGTAGTGTAGCCTTTGTTAAAGCCGTCATCAAGACCGCGAATAGTATTGTTTGTTTCCTCAAGTCCCTCAATGGAAATACGAATTCCCACATTGGGAAATTCGTTGCACAAATCAATAATTCTGTCAGTAAAGAAGCCGTTGGTGGAAATAACTATTCTGTCGCTTTTTTTGTACAGCTCACGCACTATATCCTTTAAATCTGTACGTATAAAAGGCTCGCCGCCGGTAATGTTTGTAAAATACATTGGCGGCAGCTTTTTTATGGTTTCAACTGTTATTTCCTCTTCCGGCTTTGAAGGCTTTTTGTATCTGCTGCACATATTGCATCTTGCATTGCATCTGTATGTAACAATAACTGTTCCGTTTAATTTTTTCATTATCTTCTCCGATGTTTTATCTGCTTCCGATTATTTTTGCCGGTACTCCGCCGACTATTGAATAATCAGGGCAATCTTTATTTACTACTGCTCCTGCCGCAACAACACAGCCCTTGCCGATTTTTACTCCGTCAAGTATTACAGCATTGGCACCTATCCAGCAGTCCTCGCCGATTTCTACACCCTGTCTGGAGGCACCCTGCAAGTAAATCGGGGTATCCCTGTCGGCAAAAATATGATTTTCGGAAAAGATTTTTACACCGGGACCGAATATAGTAGAGCTGCCGATTTTAACCTTTCCGCGTACGGATATAAATGCACCTGCGGCAATTCCCACATCATCACCGATTTCAAGGCTGTCACCAAGTTCACGGATAACTCCGGTGCACTCAATCATACTGTTTCTACCAAGAGAAAAATTGTTGCCGATATGTACTGAGCTTTTGCAAAGGGCATTTATGAAAACCCCATCCTCTAACGTGATGCCGCTTCCGCAGGAAATATTCCTTTTTGAACAAATTTTCACTCTTTTGCCCACAAAGCTGATTTTTCCCCGTTTATGAAAGCCGAAAGTTACAAAGAACCCCCTTATGAGCATTGCTCCCTTTTGAAACAGTATTGATAATAAATCAGACGTAGTTATATTTTCGTCAACAGTATATTCTCTGTGTTTTATTTTACTAATCAGTTTTGAAACAAGTTTAACCATATCAGCCTCTGCATTTTAATAATTTTTCGTATATATCAGTGAGTTTTTCTGCGTATTTTTCCACTGTGTTGGTGCTTAACTCAAAGCACTGACGGCTCATTTGGTCAAGCAATTCTTCGTAATTATAAAGTGACAGTATTTTTTCCTTAAGGTCGGTTATATCTCCTGCCTTGAATACCTCTCCGGTTATGTGCGGTTTCACAAGCTCCGGCGCTCCTCCTAAATTTGAGCATATAACAGGCGTGCCCATACTCAGCGATTCAATGACCGACATTGGGCAATTATCGTTGCATTCCGACGGACAGACGGAAAACAAAGCATTTGATATAAGTGATTTAAGCTCCTGTCCTGATTTAAAGCCTACCGCGTCAATATTATCTACTCCGTCGCACATTTCCGCCAAGGGGCCTGTACCGGCAAATATAAACTGAATATCAGGAAGCTCCCTGCACACCTGAACAAGAGTTTTTATTCCCTTTTCAACACTCAGTCTGCCAAAATACAGAACATATTTTTTTGATTTATCCTTTTGAGGCAGGCTTTTTTTGCGGTTGCAGTAGTTGTGCATAACCTGAATTTTTTCTTTCCTTACGCCACCCTTTACGATTACATCCGCCATAAATTTGCTGGGGCAAATATAACAGTCCACAAGATTGTATGTGTCCTTCCTGTGATAATAATATGATTCCAATGCGGCAATTGCACTTTTCATTGTCGAGTTATGCAGGCATTTGTTTTTAACACAGTTTATGTATTTGCCGTCAAGGCATTTTTCACAGGTGCATTCCTGTTCTTCAATATACATTTTGTGGTTTGGACACGCCATCTGTACATCGTGGACTGTTTGGACTATCGGTATATTGTGCTTTTTTATTTCGTAGATAATTGAAGGTGTAAGCTGAAAATTGATGTTATTCAGGTGAACGATATCCGGCTTAAAGGTATCAATTACCCTTCCGATTTTTTGCCTTGCTTCCTTGGAATATATGGTCTTGAGTGAAAGCTTTATCCGCTTTAGGCCGCCTGCGTTGTGAAAATCCATATTTTCCGTATAGCAGTCAGCAGAATTGCCGACGCATCTGTCCGGATGCTCCATACCGAAATATTCAACCTGATGTCCCAAAGAGGTTAGATATTCACCTAACTTAAGCATATAGGTTTCCGAACCGCCGTTGGGATACAGGAATTTATTTACCATTAAAATTTTCATTTACTCACCCTTGTAGAGCTTAAGCGTTTGCGTTACGATATCGTCCCAGCTGAATTTACCGCAAATGTAATCAGCTGAATTTTGCTTGTATTTTTCAACATTCCCTCTGTCCTCCACGAGCATTTGAAGCTTGGCATGCAAATCATCAACATCGCCTTTTTTGAAGGATACGGCGTAGTCACCGCACACCTCGGTACATTCAGGTATGTCGGAGGTAAGACAGCAGTTACCGTAGCTCATTGCCTCCAGCAGACTAAGGGGCATACCCTCCAAATCACTGGGAAGGCAGTATATGTATGCGTTGGAATAAAGCTCCTCCAGCATTTCACCCTGTACAAAATCGGTGAAAATAATTCTGTTGTCGTCCCTTGCCTGCTCTTTAAGCCCCTGCATATATTCACTTGTGTGGCTGGAGCCGCCTGCGATAACAAGCTGTTTTTGTGTATATGTTTTTTTGTACGCATCAATAAGGTAATGGACGCCCTTTTCAGGCACAAGCCTGCCGAGAAAAAGGATATATCCGTCCTTTTCAATGCCGAATTTTTCTTTTATCAGTGAATCGTCCTTTATTTCCGGCTTTTCAATACCGTTGGGGATATAAACTGTTTTTCTGCCGTATGTGTCAAGAAAATACTGCTGTACATTTTTTGACAGGACTATTATTTCATCGGCATATTTTGCCGCAGTTTTTTCACCGAATTTTAGGAATTTAGTTGCAAATCCGCCCCACTTTGACCTTTGCCAGTCAAGACCGTGGATTGTTACAACAACTCTTTTTCCGAAAAGCTTTGGCAGAAAGCACATTGACGCAGGCCCTTCTGCGTGAAAATGGACAACATCAAAACGGCTGAAGCTTGCCCTGATTGCCGCCAAAACGCTGTAAACTATTGCATTTAGCTTACTGTTTTCAAAGGTAAATACGGTTTTTAGTCTAATGCCGTTATATTCCTTGCGGCTTGAGCCTGACTCAAATTCCCTGCCGGAAACATGGTGACCTTTACGATTATATGCCACAACAGTATGCCCGCGCTTTACAAGCTGAGTTGAAAGCTTATCAACTACAATTTCAACTCCGCCCTCACGTGACGGTATTCTTTTGTGGCCAATCATTGCAATTTTCATATATGTCACCGTTAACAATTATTCTGCGCCCTTGTGGGTAAGGACAATAACCACTGTTTTAATCAATATTTTTATATCAAGCCATATTGACCAGTTATCAATATAAGTGCAGTCAAGCCTTACAACCTCTTCAAAGTCCTGTATGTCTGATCTGCCGGACACCTGCCATAAGCCTGTTATACCGGGCTTAAGTGACAGACGTCTTTTGTGGTGGCTTTCGTACTGTTCAAACTCGTCAACCGTTGGCGGACGGGTGCCTACAAGGCTCATATCACCCTTAAGAACATTCCAAAACTGCGGCAGCTCGTCAATACTTGTTTTACGTATGAATTTGCCAACCTTGGTAATCCTTGGGTCATTATCAATTTTGAACATAAAGCCGTTCATTTTGTTTTGTTCAAGCAGGGCTTTTTTCCTTTCCTCTGCGTCAACATACATTGAACGCAGTTTGTACATATTGAACACTCTGCCGTTTTTTCCGATACGCTGCTGCTTAAAAATGAGAGGACCGGGGGATTCAATCAAAAGCGGTACGGCAGTTATCAGTATTATGGGAAGAGAAATAATACAGCCTATTAATCCGCCTGCAATGTCCATAATTCTTTTCAGAAATATCTGTGATTGATTATGAACAGCAGGGGAAAATACTGCCGTAGGAATACCGGATTTAACCTCACATCTTAAATTGTCAAATTTGCTTTTTTCAAGTATTTTTTCAATTGAGGGCATATTCACATTAACGGTAATGCCCATATCCTCAATTTCCTCTATGTATTCGGCAACCTCCTCCTCGTGACCGTCGGGAAGATTGATATAGATTTCGTCAAGGGAGGCTGTACGAATCCAGCCCATAAGGTTTTCACGGTTTGCCACCACCGGTACACCGTCAACACTGTCAATGATTTCTTTGGTGTGAACAATTGAACTGCCGTTTTGAGCTACGCTTGAATTGCTCCTTTTATATACGCCGTTTTCAAGCTGTGCGTCTAACAGAGCAACTGCCTTAACGTTTTTTGACCAGTCTGTTTTAAGCTTTGGTACAAATCCTTCGGCATAATCAACAGTGGTTATTACACCGGTCATAGTTGCAATCTTGCTTTTAGGCAGTCTGTTAATCATTATGCGTTTAAGAACAAAGCGACCGCCCAGCGACAAAAAGCAGTATCCCACGAAGCTACTGAGATAAAGGTATCTTGACTCAATAATCTCGTTTTTTGTAAGCAGGAGTATAACTGCCAAAAGTGCGTATGAAATCAAACAGTTTCTCAAGGTTGAGGAAATTTCCATAGGCTTACTGCGCTTTGTTAAATTTATGTGGGAATAAAAACAGAAAAAAACAATGCAGTAAGACAAAATAACTATGATTGCGTATTCCGTAAGACTTCCGGAGTCGTATTCCGGAATTTTAGGAATAACGTAGGTGAAAAACAAAAAGCTTATTATGTTAGATAAGACTATTGCAAAAAATCCAACTAAAAACTCAGATGATTTTTGTATTTTATTGCGGTTATCCATTTAAAAACACCTGCTTATCTGTATCTGTAGTTATAGCTGTAATCGTACTTATAGTTGTAGTTATAATAATACTTTGAACGTGAGTAGCCCCTCTTATAGTAAGAAGAATATCTTTTACCTGATGCAGTTACATCGTTCATTACAAAGCCCACAATGGGTGCGCCGATGTGCTTGAGTGAATTAACTGCTGTTCTTACATCCTGCATATCTGTTGTTATCAGCTTAACCACCATTATGTAGCCTGTAGCCTTTGTGGCAAATGCGGTTGAATCGGTAACAAGATTGATAGGCGGAGTATCAACAAGAACGCAGTCATAATGCGCCTTTACAAATTCAAGGAGCTTATCCATACGTGCCGAGGAAAGAAGCTCGGCAGGGTTTGGAGGAATTTTTCCTGCAGTAAGCAGTGAAAGATTTTCAATATCTGTTTTAGAAACCGTAATGCTGTCCGTCAAGCCTGCAAGTATTTCGGAAAGACCGTTTTTAACAGGGATTGAAAACATACGGTGCACAGTGGGGTTACGCATATCTGCGTCGATAAGAAGGGTTTTCTTTCCCATTTGTGCAAAGGAAATTGCCATATTAATAGCGTTTATGGATTTACCGTTGTTTGCGGTTGGGCTTGAAACAACGAATATGGGGCATTTTTCACCCTGCTGTGTGAACAAAAGATTTGTTCTTATGGAGTTGTAAGCTTCTTTAACAACGAATGGTGAGTCGGCGCAGAGTATTTTCTTTTGGTCATCTCTTGAAAAACCAAAGCCCTTTGAATCTTTTTTGCCTTTTTTGAAGGA
>CAMBQD010000068.1 GCA_945869905.1 uncultured Clostridia bacterium
AGGGTACCGCCCCCGAGCAAAAAACGAAAAACGCCAAAACAGCCTTGGGTTCGGTGCCCAAGGCTGTTTTCAATCCCTCCGTCAGCACTATGTGCTGACACCTCCCTTTAACAAGGGAGGCCCAATTTGGATATATTGATTTTATTTTGGCGTGGTTCAGTCTACTTTATCGACAGTCGGAAACGCCTTGCAAAAGTAAGGCGTTTTTATTATTTTTCCAAGTAATTTACTGTTTTAATTTCTTTACCGTTTTTAATATACACTCTGGGTACTCTCCGTGAAACTCTGCAGGGAAGCTCGTAGTTAAAGGAATGGGCAAGGAGTGAAACTTCCTCCATTGTTAAGACTGCGTTGCCGTCACGTCCCACAAGGGTAACCGTATCCCCAACCCTTACGTCAGGGATATCTGTTACGTCAATCATAAACTGGTCCATACAAACTCTTCCGATAATGCTTGCATATTTGCCGTTAACTATGACCTTTCCTAAATTTGACAGGCATCTGGGGTATCCGTCGGCATATCCCACGGGAACGGTGGCAACAACGGTATCCTTTTCTGTTTTAAATGTGCCTCCGTAGGATATTTCCCTTCCTGCCGAAAGGGTTTTTACGTGGGTGATACGTGCCTTCCATTCCATAGCGGGCTTTATGTCAAGCAACGTCTTGTCAACCTCCTCCGAGGGATACAGACCGTATGTGATAATGCCTGAGCGCACCATATCAAAAAGCCGGTCAAACACCATAATTCCTGCGGAATTATTAAGGTGCTTAATTGGTATTTCTATGCCCCTGTCGCTGAGAAGGAAAACAAATTTTTCGTAAAGCTCCCTTTGCCTTTTTGCTTTTGTTAAATCCTTTTCATCGGCAGTGGCAAAATGGGAAAATAAGCCCTCTGCCTTAATATTAGGCAGACGGGTTATTTTTTTGCCAATATCCGCACTTTCATCATTAACCTGAAAGCCTATTCGGCTCATACCTGTATCAATGCAAAAATGGAAGGGAATTTCCTTGCCCTGCTTAACTGCCTCATCGGATAATGCCTTTGCGCTTTTATAGGAGAAAATGGGTATGCGTATATCATTTTTAACAACAACGTCATACTGCTCTTCAAACACATATCCGAGTATAAGCACAGGCTTTTTAATTCCTGCGTTAATCAGCTCCACAGCCTCCTCAACACAGGCAACGCCGAAAAAGTCACACCTTTCCTCCAGCAGCTTGCCTATTTCAACTGCACCGTGACCGTAGGCGTCAGCCTTAATAACCGCCAAAAGCTTTGCTTTGCCGTTTATTTTTTTCAAAACGCTGTCAATGTTATATTCAATTGCGTCCAAATCAATTTTTGCATATGTTCTTTGATACATTGCCCTGCCTCTTTTGCTTGTAATTTATACAGTATATTTTAATACTAAAGAAATGAAATGTAAAGTAAAAAAGGCAAAAAGAAAGAAGGCCGGAACAGGAATCCGACCTTCCCCTCTCTGTTATTACAAACTATGGAGGACAATGATTTGAAATGGTGCGGCCCATCTCAAGTCTGTGTTCATTATAGTATAAATTGCATAATTTGTCAATAGCTTTGTTAATATTTTTTATTTAATATCACTATCAGTAAAATTTACAGGTAACAATTAAATTTTTAACAGGGTATTTTTTTGTACTGTCATTTCCGTGAATTTGACACAGAACAAATGTTCGTCTAACATAAAGGCTGAACTTACGCAACAGGCGTGTCAAATTCAATATGAAAGAAGGGTAGCAATATGACTATTGATGAATTGGCTCGTGAATACGAGGGGCAATATAAAATCATATGTGCAAGGATGGACGGGCTTAAGCCGCTGCTTTGCGTGTACAGAGGCGAAGACCTTATATTGCTCAGAAGAAAACTGAAAATATATTACGATATGGCTTGTGAATGCAAAAGAATTTCGTCTTTGCTTTCCCGTTATTACGATGAGGAGGAGTGTTATGATTGATTTTGTTGAAGAATATATGAGCCCAAAGGCCACGCCTTCGGACAACGGCTATGACGAACAGCGAATACTGATTAAATCAATATCTAAGGCTCTTCCTCTGATAATAAAAAACGAGCTGACCGAACGCCAAAGCCTTTGCCTGAGGTTGTTTTATGTTTTCGGTAAAAGTCAGGTGGAAATTGCAAGGGAGCTAAAGCTGTCCCAGCCCACTGTCAGCAGGCATATAAAAACTGCCAAGGACATTGTAAACAAATTTCTCTCCTACTGCTTTTACTCGGTGAAGCAGGCACATGAACAGTGGCTGAAAATTGAGTAATCAACCACTGCCCTATCACCACAACTGATACAGCGGCGGCTATTCATAGGGGATAATCCACCGCCGCCAACAATTGAAACGCACCTCTTTATCCTATGAGGTGCGTTTCTTTTTTGTTAATTTATTATCAGTGAAATTACAAGCATAACCGCATACAAAACAGGCTGATGCGCCAGATAAACCCAAAGGCTGTTCCTGCCTGTAAAGCTTAAAAATTTGCAGTGCTTTTTGTACATAACCTCAGGCAGCCTTTCATCCTCGGCAATTTTTCCCACAAAGCTTCCGAAGAAAAATACGAAAATCCAAGGAATAATGGGGAAATAATCCGCACTGTAAAAATTACTGCCATGAAATCCCAGAGGGGCGGTGAAATTATATCGGTACATACTCTCCGGCAGTGTAATGAGGCCAAAGCACAGGCCGCCCTCCTCAATTCCGTAAAAAAACATGAAAAGGATTATGGATATAACAGCACCTATTCTGTAGTCAATTTTCCTGAAAAGCGGCATTAAAATACCTGTTATGATCATACATACGCCCAAGCAGTGCAGTATACCAAAATAAATTTCACATTGTGCAAAATTCAACAGCGGCATAATAACCGCCGTTACAAATGTGATAGCTCCGCCGCAGGCAAGCACAATCACACCGCGCTTAACCGTATTCCTTGACAGCCTTGAACAAATACCCGATATGATGATGAATATTGCCCAAAACAATGGCTGGACAGTGCAAAGTGCGTCAAATACCCTGTATCCCCAGCTAAGCCCTAAAACATCACCTATATCCAAAAACATATGATGAAAAATCATACATAATATTGCAAAGCCCCTGATTTCATCAAGCATATGAATTCTTTTTTTATTTTCTGCCATAAGGATATAACCTCCTGTTTGCTTTACCAATGATATTGTACCACAACTCTTTAATGTTGTATATATCAAAAAAATATGTTATAATATTCAGCCGAGGTGTTAATTATGAAAGAATTTACCGAAAAATTAAGTGCTCAGGCATCTGTAAAGGTTGATAGTTCCAATACGGCAAGGGCAGTTAAATCAGGATGCCTTGATGTGTTTGCCACACCTATGATGGTTGCGCTTATGGAGGAGGCAACCTGCCTTGCCTGCGCCCCTGTTCTTGATGAGGGTGAAACCACTGTAGGCACAAGCATTTGTGTTTCCCACGATAAAGCAAGCGGGCTGGGAACGGAGGTTACCGCCTATGCTCAGCTTGAAGGTGCCGACGGAAGAAGGCTTACCTTTTCCGTTAGTGCCAAGGACGAAAAGGGCGATGTTATCGGCAAGGGAACAATAGAAAGATTTGTTGTGATTGAGGATAAATTTATGAAGAGGGTAAACAGCTTATGAGGTATGACGCGGTAATTTTTGATTTTGACGGTACTATATGCGACACCGGTGAGGGTATACTGAAAAGTGCAAAATATGCCCTTGATTCATTCGGCTATGAAGCCCCTGATTATCAGGAGCTTACCTGCTTTATCGGGCCTCCCCTTTTGGTTACCTTTCAGGAAAAATTCGGAGCAGATGCGGCAACGGCAGACGCTCTTGTAAAAAAATTCCGTGAGCGTTATACCAATAAGGGAATATTTGAAAGCAAGCTTTATGACGGCATAAAGGAGCTTTTGATTGCACTAAAAAAAGACGGCATAAAAATGGGCATTGCCTCATCAAAGCCACAGGATTATATTGAAACTCTGCTGGACAGATTTGGCATTAAATCATACTTTGATGTGATATGCGGAGTATCCTTTACCGCCGACTGCGAATCAAAGGCAAATATAATTTCCAGATGTCAAAAGGAGCTTGATGTGGCAGGTAATGCCTGTCTTATGATTGGCGACAAAAAATATGACGTTGAAGGTGCCAAGGCAAATCTTATTGACTGCGCAGGAGTTTTGTGGGGCTACGGTACAAAATTTGAACATATTGAAGCCGGTGCAAAATTCATTATTGACAAGGTTATGGATGTTGAGTCTGTGGCACTGGGATTTTATGAGCAGACTGAAGAGGTTCAGGGTATTTTCAACGGCAGAATTATAACTGTTCATACCGATAAGGTTTGTCTTGCAGACGGTACAGAGGCTATGCGCGAGGTGGTTGACCATTCAGGCGGCGTGGCAATTGTAGGTCTTACGGAAAACAATGAGGTGCTTTTGGTAAGGCAGTTCAGATATCCATATAAGGAAACTATATACGAAATTCCTGCCGGCAAGCTTGAAAAGGGTGAGGATCCGCAGACAGCGGCAATTCGTGAATTCAGCGAGGAATGCGGAGCAGAGGCACAGGTGTTTGAGCCCTTCGGCCAGGTTTATCCCACACCGGGCTACTGCGGTGAAATTATACATCTTTATTATGCCGAGGGCTTAACCTTCGGTGAGCAGAGCTTGGATGATGACGAGTATTTAGATGTTATAAAAATGCCGTTTTCAGACTGTGTTGCAAAAATAATGAGCGGCGAGATTAAGGATGCAAAAACCATTGCAGGAATACTTAAGCTTAAGGAGCTTAAAAAATTATGACGGCTTATTTTGACAATTCGGCAACAACAAAGCCCTGCAGGGAATGTGTGGACGCTGTAGCAAATATGCTGGAAAATAATTGGGGCAATCCCTCAAGCCTGCATAATATGGGCATTGACGCAATGAAAGAGGTTATCCTTGCCAGAACGGCGGTGGCGGAGTCATTAGGCGCAGACAGGGATGAAATTGTGTTTACCTCCGGCGGAACAGAGGCTAATAATCTTGCTCTTTTCGGAGCGGTTAAGGCAAGGAAACGGCTTGGAAAAAGAATTGTTACCACTGCTATTGAGCATGAAAGCGTTTTGCAATCGGCACAGCAGCTTGAAAGAGAAGGCTTTGAGGTTGTTTATCTTATGCCTGATAAAAGCGGTAATATTACAAAGGAACAGCTTTTTGACGCAGTTAACAGCGACACCATTCTTGTATCAATGATGTACGTTAACAACGAGGTTGGCTCAGTTATGCCTGTTGACTCAATAAAACGTGCGGTCAAGCGTGCAGGCGCCCCTGCGCTTATACACGTTGACTGTGTTCAGGCATACGGAAAGATGCCTATAAATGCCAAAAGGCTGGGAGCTGATTTAATAACTGTTTCAGCTCACAAAATTCACGGACCCAAGGGTATTGGCGCCCTGTACGTAAATAAAGAGGCAAATTTGACAGACCAGAATTTTGCACGCACCTTTGGCGGAGAGCAGGAAAAGCGTATCCGACCGGGAACGGAGGGCGCACCTCTTATTGCAGGATTTGGTGCGGCAGTCAGGGCACTGACTGATTTTGCACAGCAGAAAAAAGCAATCAAGCAGCTAAATGAATACACAAGAGAGCAGCTGAGCAAAATAAAGGGAATTAGATTTAATAATGATGAAAACGCATCACCGTATATCATAAATATATATGTCCCAACCTTTATGAGAAGTCAAACGATTTTGCAGGAGCTTTCTGCAAATTATTCGGTGTATGTCAGCAACGGCTCCGCCTGTGCAAAGGGTAAAAAAAGCCATGTGCTGACGGCAATGGGGCTTGATGACGAAACCCTTGATAAGAGCATAAGAATAAGCTTCAGCAGGTATAATACAAAGGAGGAGGCAGACCTGCTTGTAAAGGCTCTCGGCGAGCTTATTAATAAACATCCAATGGAGTAAATATGAAAGAAATAATACTTATTAAAAACGGAGAACTTGCACTCAAAGGACTTAACAGAAATTCCTTTGAGGATATCCTTATAAAAAATATGAAAAAAAAGCTTGCCGATTTGGGAGGCTTTGAATTTACAAAA
>CAMBQD010000069.1 GCA_945869905.1 uncultured Clostridia bacterium
TTGATGAAAACCTCGCTCTCATCCTTACCGAGCTTCTTTGCACAGATAGCCTTGAGCTTTTCAATCTCAGCACCCTGCTTACCGATAACCATACCCGGCTTAGCACAATGAATGTTGATTCTTACTCTCTTGGCATCTCTTTCAATTTCTACTTTTGGAACACCTGCACCGTAAAGTGAGTCAAGGAGATACTGACGAAGATTGTGGTCTTCTACAAGTGTATCGCCGAATTCGCCCTTCTTTGCATACCAGCGAGAGTCCCAGTTTTTGATAACACCGATTCTTAAACCGGTTGGATTACATTTCTGTCCCATTTAACTTTACCTCCTCGCTTAGTCTTCCATTTCCTTAACGGTAATGGTGATGTGTGATGTTCTCTTATTGATTCTGTAAGCTCTGCCATGTGATCTTGCCTGAATTCTCTTAAGAGTAGGACCTGCAGTTGCGTTGCAGTAGCTTACTACTAATCTTGATACGTCCATATTGTTATTGTTCTCAGCGTTAGCCATTGCTGATTTAAGAACCTTCATAACAGGCTCGCAAGCAGCTTTTGGTGTGTACTGAAGAATAGCCATTGCCTTGTCAACAGGCTGGTTTCTGATAAGATCAAGAACAATCTGCACCTTTCGAGGAGAGATACGGACGTAAGTTGCTTTTGCTGTTGCTTCCATAATATATCTCCTTTCGATTACTTAGATGTCTTTGAGCCTGCGTGGCCTCTGAATGTTCTTGTGGGTGCAAACTCACCCAGCTTGTGTCCAACCATATCCTCTGTAACATATACAGGAACATGCTTTCTTCCGTCATGAACAGCAAATGTGTGTCCTACGAATTCAGGGAAGATTGTTGAACTTCTTGACCAGGTTTTGATAACCTGCTTGTCGCCTGAAGCGTTAAGTGCCTCAACCTTTTTGTAAAGACTTGCTTCAACATAAGGTCCTTTTTTAGTACTTCTACTCATTTTAATCTTCTCCTTTCTTCTTATTTACCGTTACGACGGCGAACAATCATCTTGTTAGATGCTTTCTTCTTATTACGTGTCTTATAACCAAGAGCAGGCTTGCCCCAAGGTGTACAGGGACCGGGACGTCCGATAGGTGACTTACCTTCACCACCACCGTGTGGGTGGTCGTTGGGGTTCATTACAGAACCGCGAACTGTAGGTCTCCAACCCATATTGCGCTTACGGCCTGCCTTACCAATCTTAACATTGGCGTGGTCAGTGTTGCCTACAACACCTACGGTTGCCATACAATCTCTCGGTACGTTACGAAGCTCGCCTGAAGGAAGTCTGAGAAGTGCATATGCACCCTCAAGAGCCATAAGCTGAGCGCTGTTACCTGCTGAACGAGCAAGCTGTGCACCGTTACCGGGATAAAGCTCAACGTTGTGTACGATTGTACCAACAGGCATATCCTTAAGTGCAAGTGCGTTACCGGCAACGATATCAGCGTTAGGACCTGACATTACTGTGTCGCCAACCTTAAGACCTTCAGGAGCGATGATGTAGCTCTTTACACCGTCTTCGTACTGAATAAGAGCGATGTGTGCGCTTCTGTTAGGGTCATACTCGATTGTCTTAACAGTAGCAGGTACATCAAACTTGTTTCTCTTGAAATCAATTACACGATACTTTCTTCTGTTTCCGCCGCCACGATGACGAACTGTAATTCTTCCGTATGAGTTACGTCCTGACTTTTTGCTGAGTGGCTCAAGCAAAGACCTTTCAGGAGCAACCTTTGACAGAGAAGAAAAATCAGTTACCGACATATTTCTTCTTGAAGGAGTGGTCGGCTTATAATTTTTAATTGCCATTATTTTTCTCCTTTCCAGATAACTTTGCGAAAGGATGGCACCTTTCATACCTCATCATCTGAAATCATTTTGTTGCTATACTAATTATATATAGGGATGTAATTACATCATATCGTTGAAGAACTCAATTTCCTTTGAATCCTCTGTCAGAGTAACGACAGCCTTTTTCCATGAAGGAGTGTAGCCTACGTTTACACCCTGACGACGCTTTTGACCGCGAACATTGATTGTGTTAACCTTGGCAACCTTTGTGCCCGGGAAAACCTCCTCAACAGCCTTAGCGATTTCAATTTTGTTTGCATCCTTTGCAACCTTGAAGGTATACTTTTTCATCATAATGCCCATCATTGATTCCTCAGTGATTACCGGCTTGATGATAATGTCCTGAGCAGTTTTCATTATGCATATACCTCCTCAATCTTCTTTGCTGCTTCCTTGAGAACTACGAAGGAGTCACAATTGAGAATGTCATATACACAAAGTGTATTTACTGTAACAACCTTTACGCCCTCAATGTTACGAGCACTCTTGTAAATTTTTTCGTCGCTCTCAGGAGTAACGATAAGAGTCTTTTTAGCTGCCTTGAGCTTTGTGAGCATCTCAACAACAGCCTTTGTCTTGATTTCCTCAAGCTCAACCTTGTTGATTACCATCATCTCATTTGCAGCAACCTTAGTTGAAAGTGCAGACTTCATAGCAAGTCTTTTAACCTTCTTGTTAAGGTTTACCTTATACTTTCTTGGCTTTGGACCAAGAGCAATACCACCGTGTGTCCACTGTGGGCTACGTGTTGAACCCTGTCTTGCACGACCTGTTCCCTTCTGTCTCCAAGGCTTTGCACCGCCACCGCTTACTTCTGAACGAGTGAGAGTTGACTGTGTGCCCTGACGCTGATTAGCAAGATAGCTAACAACTGCAAGATGCATTGCTGATGCGTTTGGCTCAATTGCAAAAACTGAATCAGCAAGTTCTAATTTTGAAGTTTTCTTACCTTCTTGGTTATAAACCTGAACCTGTGCCATTTTGTTCTCTCCTTTCGTTAAGCTTTAACTGCGTCTGCGATAACAACAATTCCGCCCTTTGGACCCGGAATTGCGCCCTTGATTGCGATAAGATTGTTTTCTGCGTCAACCTTTGCAATCTTAAGGTTCTGTACTGTTACTGTTTCGTGACCGTAATGACCTGCCATCTTCTTACCCTTAAATACTCTTGAAGGGCTTGAGCAAGCACCAAGTGAACCTGCGTGACGGTGGTTAGGACCTGTACCGTGTGTCATTCTGAGTCTGGAGAAATTCCAGCGCTTGATTGCGCCTGCTGTTCCGTGACCCTTACTGGTTCCCTTTACATCTACGATTTCGCCAACCTCAAAGATATCTGCCTTAAGAATGTTGCCAACCTCGATACCCTCGATGCTGTCAAGACGGAACTCCTTGAGTGTCTTTTTCGGAGCAACGTCTGCCTTGTCGAAATGACCCTTCATTGGCTTGTTTACACGTGATACCTTAACATCACCAAAGCCAACCTGAACAGCCTCGTAGCCGTCGTTGTCCATTGTCTTAATCTGAGTTACTGTGCAAGGACCGGCTTCAACTACAGTTACGGGAATTACTTTTCCGTTTTCGTCGAAAATCTGAGTCATACCAATCTTCTTGCCGATAAGACCTTTTTTCATACTTTATTTCCTCCTTTTGGTTATTGGTTGAGTTTCCCCAACATGACCTCAGCAGCGATTAGAGTTTAATTTCAACTTCAACGCCGGCTGGGAGCTCAAGACTTGTCAGAGCTTCTACAGTTTTATTTGAAGGTCTGATATTGTCGATGAGTCTTTTGTGTGTTCTCTGCTCGAACTGCTCACGGCTGTCCTTGTACATGTGAACGGCTCTGAGGATTGTAACTTTTTCAACCTCTGTAGGAAGTGGAATAGGACCGCTAACCTGAGCGCCTGTTCTCTTTGCAGTTTCAACAATCTTCTCTGCTGCCTGGTCTACAAGACTGTGGTCATAGCCTTTGAGTCTGATTCGAATCTTAACTTTACTTGCTGCCATGTTATTTCCTCCTGAAAAATTATGGTGCGAGCTCCGAATAAGCTTCCACGCACCCGTGTGTTTCAACTCTCTCTTTAAATAAAACCGAATGGACAACATTCGGGCACAGAGGTTTCGCACATAGTATCAGCGTTCGCAAGTCGCTGACTGCATAGGTTACCTATCGGTGATTTTCGCCCGGTTTAAAATCGGACATACTCCGTATGAATTACCGCCTGGGTTAAGACGCAACCTCATACATCATCGCATATCTATATGCGGATATGGGATAATATATAAATATATAATATGCCCAATTCCGCAAGCTCGTTTATTATATATTATAGACGAGCCGTTGTCAAGGAAAATTATAAACTTTTTTTAAAATTTTTTCTTGTGCAGTTTTCACGAATTTTGTCAATAAAATTTTGTAGAAATGCACAATAAAAAATCTTGTGATGTAAACAGGTGAATTCCTGCTCACACCACAAGATGTAGATTTGTTATTAAGCGGTGGTTTTTAATGATAATTTCAGCTTATCTGCAATCATTGCAATAAATTCGGAATTTGTGGGCTTGCCTCTTTGTGACTGAATGGTATAGCCGAAATATGATGACAGCACATCAACATCTCCCCTGTCCCACGCAACCTCAATGGCGTGTCTGATTGCTCTTTCCACTCTTGAAGCAGTTGTGTTATACATTTTTGCAACTGTGGGGTAAAGCAGTTTGGTAACAGAGCCAAGCATTTCACTGTCGTTAACGGAAAGCTTAATTGCAGTACGCAAATACTGATATCCCTTTATATGTGCAGGAACGCCTATTTGGCGCATAATATCGGAAATAATTACATCAATATCTCCGTCCTTAAAGGGTGACTGCTCTCTCTTTTTCTTTTCTGTTTTCCAAGAGGCAAGACTAACGATACGCTTTGCAACAGATGCCGCAGTAACCGGCTTGATGAAATAATAGTTTGCACCGGCGCTAATCATCTGCTCCTCAAAATCCTGTGAATCAACGGAAGAAATAACAGCTACAAGCGGTTTTTCATTCAGTGAGCTGTTCATATGTTCAAGCACATCTATGGCGTCACCGTTTGGCATAAACGCATCCATAAGTACCGCATCAATATGCTGTGAATCCAGCATAGCCATTACTCTTGAACCGTCCTTTGAGGTAAGTATTACCTCAAAGCCTGCGGCCTTTAACTCTTTTTGACATTCTCTTCCAAATTGTGCCGAATCATCGGCAATCAAAACTTTTAAACTGGTTTTCATAAGAAACCTCCTTTTTTATTTCTTCCACATATTACCACTTATCCGTCACAATTGCAAGTCATTTTCACATATTTTTGTAATTATTTTTCACATTATTTATTATTCGTTTAATTATGCAAAACATAAAACAAGATAAAATTTTCTTATTTTATCTCCTGCGACTTTTCAAGCATGGTTTCGGCAAAAATTGCATAACCCTTTTCCGGACTGTCCACAATAACGTGAGTCAGCGCACCTATAAGCTTTCCGTTTTGAATTATAGGAGAGCCGCTCATACCCTGAATAATTCCTCCTGTTTTTTTAATAAGGCTTTCGTCGGTCACCTTAACAATCATATTTTTCTCGCCGTTGTTTTCGCGATATGAAACACGTGTAATTTCCACATCATAAAGTTGAGGTCCACTGGTGTCCACAGTGCAAAGCAGCTGAGCCTTGCCCTTTTCAACCTCCTGAGCGGCGGCAACCTTATATAATCTTGACGTGGGAATATCGCAATTATATTTGCCGTAGATACCGCATTCACTGTTCACCGTTAGGCTTCCTATAACATTATTGGAAAAATCACAGCACAGTGAGCCTGCCTCACCGTCTGTACTTTTATAAAGCTTGGTTACCGTTGCCTTTACCGCCTCACCGTTTAATATCGGCATTATTTCATTGGTATCAACATCGGTAATGGGATGTCCTAAAGCGGCAAGAGATTTGTTTTCAAAATTATAAAATGTTAAGGTGCCTATACCGGCAGTGGAATCCCTCACCCAAACTCCCACCTTATATCTTCCCTCTGATTGAGAGTATACAGGAGTCAAAGTGAAATTTTTGTAATTTCCGTTACGCTTTACAACAATTTTATAATCCTTACCGTTATTATCGTTAAAGGTTTCCTCCACCTGACTTGATGAGGTCATTTTAACATTGTTTATACTTATAATTATATCGCCCTATTCAAGCCCTGACTACTTTGC
>CAMBQD010000070.1 GCA_945869905.1 uncultured Clostridia bacterium
CTTTGCGTCAGGAGGATTTTGTCCCACAAGGGCACGGAAAATGCAGGCAGAAAAAGCATAAATATCCGTTGCGGCACACATCTTATGGTTGTTTTCATACTGTTCAAGTGCGGTGTAGCCCTCATTGGCATTAAACTGAAGCTCCGATGATGCAGTGTTTGCCTCGGAAATGCAGAAGCTTTTAAGCCTAACCTTACCGTCACGGCAAAGGATTAAATTGTCAGGGCATATTCCGCCGTGAATAATGCCGTTGGAATGGAGTGCCTCAAGAGTAGTCAGTACAGGCATAAACATAAGCCTTGCCTGATCCCACAAAATATTGCCGTCGGGACTGCGCAGTAAAAATTCACGCAGGGTTATTGACTCCATATGCTCACTTACTGCATATGCAGTGCCGTTAAGCTCAAAAACGTCAAAAACAGGCACAACGGCAGACAGATTACGCATTTTTATGATAGTGGTCCACAGGTTGACAAATGACGCCTTGTATTTTTCAAAGGCTGATTTGTAACGTTCTCTTACGTGAACATCAAGATTGGCTTCAAGGCGGTTGGCAATTCCCTTTGGCAGAAATTCCCTGACCTCAACCACATCATCAAGCTGTGTGTCATAGGCAATATAAACAACCGCGTCACTTTCGTGCACCAAAACAGTGCCGATAGCATATCTGTCAGCCAAGAGAGTTTTTGGCTGAAGATACATCATATCGGTATGACTGTCGTTATCATAATTACAATTTTCACAGACGCTTCCGTTTGTAAGCTCCTTAAAGCAATTAAGGCAAAGTCTGTCAATATCTTTCAAAGTATATCACTCCAAATATAGTTACCTATAAAATTATAATACCAACCAAGACAAGCTTTGTCAAGGAAATTAGCATTGAATATACGGTTAATTTATTGTATAATAGCCATGAACAATTTTTTTATTACAGAGGAAAAAACTATGGCATCATTTGCAATGATAAAAGAGCTAAGCGAAAAAAAGGACAAAAACGGCAACGGATATCTTGATATGACCGTTATCGGCAGTGACAAAAAGGAATATCCTGCAAAAATTTGGAGATTTGATAATAACGGTCAGTATGAGACAGGTCAGGTTATAGAAATTGAATACACCCTTGACAGCTATAAGGGCAAAAACCAGCTTACAATAACCTCAATTAAAAAAGCACCTGACGAGATGATAAAGGACTTTGTACCCCAATCGGAATATGACGGCAAGGCAGTATTCAGTATGCTGCTTGACAAGGTTAACAGCTTTAAGGACGGCGAGCTTAAGCAGATTGTGACAAGGATAATGCTTGATAACAGGGAAAAGCTGGAGGTTTATCCTGCCGCCTACAGACTCCACCACGCAATTGTGGGAGGACTTATGCTGCACACTGCATCAATAGTTGAAATGGCGGAAAAGGTATGCACCGTTTATCCAAACATTAACAGAGAGCTGCTGCTTTCAGGTGCAATTTTGCACGATGTGGCAAAGACCTTTGAAATGGCAACATCAAAAACAGGACTTTGCAGTGGATATACAGTGGGCGGCGAGCTGATAGGTCACCTTGTTAAAGGTGCAATGAATATTGAGGAAACGGCTAAGGAGCTGGGTATACAGGGAGAAAAAGCAATTCTTCTTGAGCATATGGTGCTGTCACATCACGGCGTGCCTGAATACGGCTCACCTGTAAGACCTATGTTTTTAGAGGCGGAAATACTTTCCGCATTGGACACACTGGACGCCACAATTTTTGAAATCAACAATGCCACCTCAAAGGTTGAGGCAGGCGACTTTACCGAAAGGCAGTGGGCACTTGACAACAGAAAGCTTTATAACCACGGACTGTCATCAGCCGAATACAAGGTAAATTTAGGGTAACGGAAATATCTGCCACGATAAACCGCAGCTCGGATTATTACCGTTACTATAGGAGAATAGAATTGGAAAATTTGTTAAACGAAAGCTGGAGCGAAATAATAATAACCGTTGACACCAAGGATATTGACACTGCAGGCAGTATTGCCAATATGGTTGTACCCTACGGAATATATATTGAGGATTATTCAGACCTGGAAAATGAGGTAATGGAAATCGCCCATATTGATTTGATTGACGAAAATCTGCTAAAGGCAGACCGCAGTAAAGGATATATTCACGTATATATAAATCCCCACGAAAATCCTGCCGAGGCGGTATCCTTCATTACGGAAAGACTTGAAAGCGAGGGTATAAAATTCACCTGCACGGTGGATAACTGCTCTGCCGAGGATTGGGCAAATAACTGGAAGCAGTATTTTCATCCAATGCCTGTGGGTGAAAAGCTGCTGATACGTCCCACCTGGGAGGACGAATACGACGCAGGCGGCAGAAGGGTACTGCATATTGAGCCGGGACTTGCCTTCGGCACAGGCAGTCATCCCACCACAAAGCTTTGCCTTGAAACCCTTGAAAAATATGTCAATGAAAATTCAACCGTTCTTGACATAGGATGCGGCAGCGGTATACTTTCCATAGCCTGTCTTTTGCTTGGGGCAAAATCCGCCTTTGGTGTGGATATAGACTCCCTTGCAGTTAAAACCGCTATGGCTAATGCACGGGAAAACGGATTTGGCGAAGAAAAATTCAAGGTTGTTCAGGGTAATTTATCCGATAAGGTTAAGGGCAAATATAATATTATTGTGGCAAATATTGTGGCAGATATTATAATGGAATTTAACAGGGACGTTGGCAGATTTCTTGAGGATAACGGCGTTTATATCACCGGAGGAATTATAGACAGCCGTGAGGACGAGGTGCTGGCATCCTTCAGTGAAAACGGCTTTAAGGTAATTGAACGCTTTGAAGAAAAGGGCTGGCTGGTGTTTGTACTGAAAAAATGATAAAAGGTTACGGTATTACAATTTGTAATACCGTAACCTTTTTAATTTACAGAACAGAGTGATTGTATATACAGATTATCAAAAAAGCAACAAACGCTAAAGCAGCTATTGAGGCAAGAGAATATTTTAATGCTCTCAAAAAGGTATATTTTCTGTGCTTTTTTACAATAATGTTTTTTGTTATGCAGGCGTCATATATGCTTTTTGATTTTTCAAGAATTGAAAGGGCAATGGCTTTTTCATATTTTTCCCTGCCTATGCCCTTATTTTCAAGCATCAATTTGGCGGTGTTAAGATTTCCTCTCAGTGAGCCATTGTGAAAAATATCCCTGCCGAAATGCTCCTTGAATGAGTAATTGAAGTCCGAATCATTCTTAAGCAGCATCAATGCTAAAAACCTATGGCTTTTTTCTGTTTCAATATTACCCTTCATTCCCTTTGCAGTGCGGTACAGGGCATATTCAATATCATTGTTATAAAACACTGTCTTTGGCTCATTTACAATAATTCTGTTTGCTACAAGGTAAATCTGCTCCAAAAGCTCATTAATACCCTTGCCGCTTAAAGCAGTTGCTTTTACAACCGGTACTCCCAAATGCTTTGTCAAAGCACCCGTGTTTATATCAATATTATTTTCTGCAGGACTGCCGTTAATAAGCACAACCATTTTATCTGTAATTTCCATAATCTGCAGTGCAAGGCTTATGCCGTTAACAAAATCCGCAATGTCAATCACACACACCGCACAATCGTAATCCTCAAAGCAAAGATAATCCCTGACATAGCAGTCATCACCCTGCTGCCAAATCAAATTATATGTATCAGGCAGGTTAATAAGCTCATAGTTTTCAAACTTATAATAATACTCGCCCTTAAAGCTCTCTCTTTTACAGCGCTTATTGCTAACGCATATCATCTCATCAAAAATATCGTTTTTGCCTGAACAAGTGTTTCCAAGCAAAAGCACTTTCTTTTTTCTTCTCATAAAATCACCCATTGTTATTTTATGAGAATACCTTGTTTTCGTTAATTATCTAATCAGTCGCACTTGACAACGTTTTTTTTTGGATTACAATATAACTGTACTAAAATATTACGGAAAAGGAATTTACATATGGGAAATCAGTTTATTATGCCGTCAAAGGTTATCTACGGCGAAAATGCACTGGAAAATGCCAAGCCGTTTTTTAGCGGCCTTGGTAAAAAGGCTTTAATTGTTACCGACAAATTTATGGTTGATTTGGGCAATGTTAAGCTTGTAACAAATGTGCTGGACAGTTCAAATATTGAATACTGCATTTTTGACGGTGTTAATTCAGAGCCTACTGACATAATTGTGGGCGACGGACTTAAGCTTTATAATGACAATGGCTGTGATTTTCTTATTGCAATCGGTGGCGGCTCACCAATTGATACTATGAAAGCAATTGGTGCGGTTGCAACCAACGGCGGTACAATTAACGATTATTACGGCAAGATTATTGATAAGGCTACACCTCCTATGGTGGCAGTACCAACCACCAGCGGTACCGGCTCGGAGGCTACGCAGTTTACCATAATTACCAATACCGAAAAGGATATTAAAATGCTTTTAAAGGGTGCGGTGCTTATGCCGGATTTGGCAATAGATGACCCTGCATTTACTCTCACTGCTCCTAAATCAGTTACAGCCGCCACAGGTCTTGACGCGCTGTGCCACGCCGCTGAGGCATATACGTCAAGGAAGGCTCAGCCCCTTACTGATGAATTTGCACTTTCTGCAATTAAAAAGATTTTTAAATACCTGCCTGTTTGCTATAATGAAGGCAAAAATATTAAGGCAAGGGAGCAAATGTCACTTGCCGCATTGGAGGCAGGCATTGCCTTTAACAATGCTTCGGTTACAATCATTCACGGAATGAGCAGACCTATAGGCGCAATGTTCCACGTGCCTCACGGCATCAGCAACGCAATGCTTTTGTCTGAATGCTTTGGATATGTTTATGACGGAGCATATACACGCTTTGCCGATATGGCAAGGGCAATCGGTGCGGCAAATAATGAGGACAGCGATGAGGCTGCCGCAGAAAAATTCATCAAAGCCTGCGACGAGCTTTGCAAAATTTGTGAAGTGCCCACACTTGAGCAATACGGAATTGACAGGGATAAGTTTTTTGAGGTTATGGATAAAATGGCCAACGATGCAGTTGCCTCCGGTTCACCTGCCAATACCATAAAGGAAATCGGAAAAGAAGATGTGATAAGCATTTACAGGGCGCTTTGGAAATAATGATAAAAATTAACGGACACGGTGGTAAATAATCACTGTGTCCGTTTTAATATTTCCTTAATTTGTGAAAGAGAATTAATTTCATAATCAGGCTTAAGGGCGGTAGTATTTTTTATGCGGTGCGGATTAAACCATACCGTCTTTATTTTTGCATTTATTCCACCTTTAATGTCGGAGGAAAGACTGTCACCTATTATGATTGTTTCTTCTCTTTTAAAATCAGAGATTTGGGAGAAGCAGTATTCAAAAAACTGACTTGACGGCTTTTCATAGCCGACAACCTCTGAAATAAAAACACCTTTAAAATACTTTAATATACCTGCGCCGTTAAGCCGTCCGTCCTGAACACGTTTGGCTCCGTTTGACACAATGTACAAATCATAGTCCTTATACAAAGCCTGTATTGCTTCAAGAGCTCCGTCAATAAAATAATGCTCACAGCAAAGATTTTCCTCATAATCCGCCGTAACATCCTCAGGAGAAAGGTCCAGCCCCAGCTCGTCAAACAATAATCTGTATCTGTTTACCTTAACCTGCTCCCTTGTTATTTCACCCAGCTCCAAGCGTTTCCACTGAGATATATTATATTTACTGTACTGACTGATAATATACTGAGTAGGCTCGACGCCGAACTTTATCAGGGTTTTACTCAGCGCCGCGGCTTCAGCCCTTTTAAAATCAAGTATTGTATCGTCAAGGTCAAATAAAATATTCTTAATCATATATTTCTCCGAAAAAGTCCGTTGATGCTTAGATTATAGCAAACATCAACGGATTTTTCCATACTTAACTATTGATTATTTTTATTGCAACCGCAGCTGCATTTACTGCAGTCACATCCACAGGCGGATTTGCCTTTTTTCTTATC
>CAMBQD010000071.1 GCA_945869905.1 uncultured Clostridia bacterium
AAGCTGATGAATATCAGCAGTGCGGTGAAGGTTGCAAAAACAAGTGCAAGGACACCGCCTTTGAGTTTGACCTTATTTTCCATAGTCAACCTCCTTATATTAGGGTTAATCCCAAAGATTTTGTGTTTTTACACAATACAATAATGTATTGCTAATTATAATTATAATTACAATTAGATAACCTATACTATTGTATAGGGGTTATATGATAAAACGATTGGTGCCAAAAAGATGCTTTCTCAATTATGTAGTTCTTCACAAGAGATACTCCACCTATTTTTTATCAATCATAATATCCAAATAAAGAGTTACCCAAGTGCCGAGCCAAAGGGCTCGACACTTGTTTTGTTAAGACTAATCAATTAGTCAAGTGCAAGAGCACTGTACTCTACTGTCTTACCGAAGAATTTGTTAAAGACACCTGCGTCTGTTGCGTTTACAACACCGTCACAGTTGAAGTCACAATATACATTATACACAGTAAATGCTTTGTTGAAAACGCCCTTATCAGTTGGGTTAACTGCAACGTCCCCATTGTAGTCACAGATTGCAATCGGGATAACAGCATCAGCTACGCTTGCAGCACCTGAAAGTGTTACAGTTCTGTCGATTGTTGTGTCACCTGCAATCTTAAGCTCTGTTGTGCCAACAGGAACTACTGCGGTAAATGTACCGTCAGAAGCAGATGTTGCAACAACCTCATCACCAAGGTAAATGTTAATACCGCCAACGCCTGCAGTGTATGCTGTACCTGTCACATCAGTAGCAACTACTATCTTACCACTAACTGTGATTTCCTCAACCGGTGGAACAGGCTCAAGATTAATTTCTGCATACTGAAGAGCAGTATCTGCATTGTAGCAGTCAGAAATCTGAGCTGTGTAATCATCTGCCTTATCAGCCTGATAGTAAGCCTTATCCTTATAAGCATATGAGCCGTTACCTGCCTGAGCAATAGATACTGCCTTAGCAAGTGCAGTTACATATGCGTTCCAGCTTTCATCAGTATAAACGGTTTCACCCTCGTTTACAAGAGTACCGTCTGCTGACCAAGCACCATAAGCAGGAGCTGCAGAGCTTGCTGTCTTTCCAACAACTGCCTCAGTTACTACTGCACCGCTTTCATCATAGGTTGCAGGTGTAGCAGTAAGCTTATTATAAGCATTACCTGAAGCACAAAGAATTTCAGCCTCAATCTGCTTGCCCTGGTAGCCACGCTCAACAACGTGATCCATAAACTCGTTAAACAATCTTACATATTCAGCAATCTGAGTTGATGAAAGTGTAGTGTTAAACTCAGTTTTTGTGATATTAATGTTGCTGTTTGTCTTGTAGCCATCATAAGCATCAAAGCGAATTTCGTCAACATAAAGCTTGTCATCGAATACTACATTTCCTTCAGTATCCTTAACAATTGCGCCTGATTCGTCAACTGCTGCCTTCTGGTATGTAACTATCATAGAATACTTGTTTTCAATGGTCTTAGCCATCTTCAGCATCTTGTTATAGGTTACAACCTCAAAGTTGGTAGAGTTGATATTTGCTCTAACTGTGGAAACCTTATCATACAGTGTCTTTGCCATTGATGTATCAATAGAATCATATACCAGTTCAAGTACGTACTCAAGGTTATCCTTGTTTGCAGTATAGATACCACGGTTTTCAACACCGCCGGAGTTTGCAACAATCTGGTATGAGGTAACAGGTACCTTAATTACCCAGTTACCGCCTGAGGTTGTTTGCATACCCTTTTCGTTGAAATACTTCCACTGAATCTGGTTGTAAAGCAAGGTGCCGTCATGGTTTGTAGCCTGAACCTTTGTATCAGCAAGATAAGGATACGGCTGATATGTTTCTGTATCCCACTTCTTCTCATACTGAACAGTGTTCTTGTTGTACCAAACCTTGTTTTCAGGGTTCTGAACAACAGCCATACCTGCTTTATCCTTACCGCCTGTTGCTGTCTTAAGAACAGTTGTGGAATATACCGGTGCAACGAACTGGCTGTCAAAGTAATACAATCCGTTATCCTCGTTGTAGTAAAGCATTTCCTTAACCTTATCAGTCAAAGCGTTGTACTGAGTAGTGGTAAGAGGAGTATAGGCGGTTTCACCGTACTGAGTAGTTGAAGTTGCTCTTACTAATGTTAACTCTGTATTGTCAGCAAGCTTGCTGGCAGTGTCAGGAGTAATCGGAAGAGCTGTAGCAGCCATTGCATTGATGATTGCATCCTGTGCAGCAATGTATGCGTCATAATTGGTAAAGTCGCTTGCCTTATAGTTTGAAAGAATTGTGGAAAGCTCGTTTGCCTGAGAAGTTACTGAACCCTCACTGCTTGTATCGCAAATTACAAAGTGCATCTCTGCAACTGCGGAAAGCAAGCCGTTGTAGAAGCAAACATTTGCTGTCATATCAACGTTTGATACAGGTGTTGATCCGTCATAGGTAAGGAACGGAATATAAAGTGTTGTACCTGCTGCAACATCTACTGTAGAACCATTGTAATAGAAGCCGTCAATAGGTCCTCTTACAGAGATGTTAGAAAAGAGAGTAGAATAAGCAAAGTCACCTGTTGACCTCTTAAGGTATACATATTCATATACGCCACGGTCATTTACGTGGTAAGCAGCAACTGCGTTGGCGTCAAGTGCCTCCTGCAATGTATGTGCTACGTGAGTTCTTGTAGTGAACACCTTAGCCTGCTCTGTTGTAAGGTCTTTTCTCTTGGTATCAACATCTTCACTTGTATAGCCTGCTGAAGAGTTTGTATCCCAAGTTTTACCGCTGTCATAAGAAACGTCGTACAAGCCAATCTTAAGAATGTTACCGTTTGTCTTATCAATTACAGGGATAGCATTATCCTGTCCTACTGCAACATCACCGCCGGTAATATCATCATATACAACCTTGTTATCGTAGTAATAAATACCCTCAATTCTCTTGGTAGTTGTATTGGTAGCCATCGGCTTGATGTTACCAATTCTTACACCGTAGGTGTCAACTGCCGAAAGGTTATCTGTTGAAAGAACAACATCAGTCGGATAACCGGCATACAGTCTGTTGGCACCGTTGTTTTCAAATCCAAAGAAGAAGGATGTTTGTGTTGTGAAACCATTAAGCTCTCTTGTTATATTCTGAGAGTTGTAGCCCTGACCTGTTACCTCAAGATCTTCAGGGAACATATATACACCGTAGCCATCGTTCCATCTGTCCTCAGGATAAACAACATCCTTCCATGAGGTGCTGCTTGTAAGAACCTGATAACCGTTTGTTGTAAGGTTTTCACCGATAGGCTTACCGGATTTGTCAAGGATAAGGTTACCGTTCTTGTCGCAGATGTCATATGTAACAGTTGCGATATAAGTTGATGTATCCTCCTCACCGTTTGGTGTTTAATATGTTGATGATGTGAGTGACATAGTCTCACCGGGAGCAATAGGGGTACTGCTTGGTGAGGCCAATGATGAGTTGATGTTACTGCCTTCAAGAGTTGCACTCTTAACCTTAATATAGTAACGAGTCAACTGAACTACCTTGCCCTGAATACCGTCAACATAAGCAACGTTCAAGCCGGTTGCATTGTTCTTGATATCAAGAGTTGAAACAGTAGCGGTATTAAGCTGACAGCCCTGAACAACCGGATCAGCAAATGTTGCTGTTGCCATCTTAAGCTGATGCTCGGCAAGACCCGGGAACAATGTAATAAAGCTGTTTACTGCTGTGAACAGGAATGCAGCACCCGGTAAAACTGTATCAGGATATGTTTTTACACCCTTTGTTGAGCCATAGCCCACAAATTCTGTAACGTTACAAATAACCTTAAGCAGTGCGCCGGGAGCAATTTTCTTATTGCTTACACGGTAACCAACCAAATTCTTTGCCTGTACAAGGTCATCAAACGGATGTTTGGAATCTGCGTTTTCGGGAACAGGTACATATGTCTGTCCGCTGTAACGAGGACCGAACAAGCCGTTAAGTAAATCTTTAACTACATTATATGCTGTTCTTACAACTGTATCTGTCTGAATCGGAGCAGAAGAAATTATTGTAAGAAGTCTGTAAATGAAGTTTGAAACACCGCCCATGCCGGAGCTGTGGATGCTGGTGTCGCCGATTTCAAGAATACCGAGAACAACGTCGTTCCAGATAAGGTCTTCTGAATCAAACTTGCCGTCTTCAGTACCCTGAAGTGTTGCAAGCAATGGGAAGTATCTGTCAACTGCGGCGTCAACATTCTTCCAAAGGGTGTTATTCTTTGTAATCTTGCTTGAACCATCAGTATTGCAAAGGCCAAGAAGAGGTGCAGCAGCCATAGCATCGTCGTCTCTTCCGTCTTTGAATGTGTAGTAGTCAGCATAATAGCAAATTACAGAGTTGAGAAGATCTAAGAAATCTGCATTTGAGTGATTTGGATCCTCTGCCTTCCAGATATCACCGTTGGAATCTGTAATCGGTACATATCCCTGTGCAACGTAAACAACTGCGTCACGAGCCATAGGAAGAATTGTACCCTCAAGTGTTGCTTTGATTGTCTTGTCTGCGTCAGTTCCTCTTGTAACGAGCTTATCATAATCGTTACTTGGAATTACGTAGGAGAGATATTCTCTCAGGCAAACAAATGCAATTGCTTCTGCGTCCTTACAAGCATCCCAATCTGCAGGATGAATCATCTTGTCAAGTCTGCCGCCGCCAAGGTTTATGTTACCGAGACAGGAAATAAGAAGCGGAATCATTGCACCTTCAAGATTCTTCTCAGTAAGCTTTGTACCGCCGTTCATATAGAAGCCGTTAAGAATGTTCTTATCGGTTGTGTCGGCAACATACTGAACCATGCTGAGAGCATTGTTTACAAGTGTGCTTGTGATTGTTCTTATACCGTCGTCGGTTTTTGTATTAACATCGTTTGTCTTGCTCATTTCCGGACGTGCTGTATCGCCGACAGCATCCTTATAAATGTTTGCACGGTCAGGGAATAAATCCTTAACTGCTGCAACAAGACAGTCATTGATGCCTGCTACCAGTGATGAATAGCCTGAATACTCCTTATCAAAGAAATTGTCAAGATTTGGAGTACCAAGCTGCATGAAGTACAGGTTGATAGGACCTGTCTGCATATTGAAATAGTAGTCAGCCAGAGGGCTGTATCTCATCTTATTAAAGAGAGTTGTTGAATCAATGTCAGACCACTTGCCTTCAGCGTCCTCTGCAACTGTGCGGTCATGAACATATGTGTCCTTAACCCACTCAAGGAACTGCTCTGCTGATTCTGCTTTGTAATCTGCATAAACAGCATTTGCCCATGCCTCAACATTTGCTGCTGAATACATCTCTGCAGGATTTGTCTTATCCCAAGTGATGTTTTCAGATGCCCAATAATAATATTGGTTATCAAAGTTAGAGCCGTGGTTGCGGTCAACATTATAGTTAACGTGGATAAGCTTTACAGTATCCTTCAAAACAGTTTTCCAAGCCATTGAAAGAGCCTGATAACCGAATGAGAATAAGCTGTCACTTGAGTCAAGTGTAATCTTTTCGTCGCCGTATTCAAAGAGAAGGATATTGTTTTCCATGCCCTTCTGTGTTGAGTAAACAAGGTTTGGATCATAACCTAAGGACTTTGCAGCAGCCTTATAGGTCATACCGCCCTCTACAAGAGCATCAATAGCCTCTCTTCTTGATGCAGAGCTTGTGCCGTCAGGATATGTAACAAGGACACTTATTTTCTTGAGGAGCTCGTCAGTAAGCTTTTCAAGAAGAACCTCGTCATAAACAAATGGCTTTGCTGCAACCTGCTTTGTTACACCGCCCGGAAGCTTAAGAGTTCCGCCGCCCTTGTAGGCAAGGATTTCCTCATCGGTAAACCACTCGGTGTAGTTGAACAGAACGCTCTGTACCAAATTGTATACAAAGTTTGACTGATATCCTGACTCAAGGCCGAGAAGGTTGCCCAAAATAC
>CAMBQD010000072.1 GCA_945869905.1 uncultured Clostridia bacterium
ACGGGTAACAAGAATAAGTAAGCAAAAGAAAAACAGCCCCACGAGAGGGGCTGCTTGAAACAGTAATGCGATGCCAAACTTCAGTGCCGACTATTAGCCGGCACTTATAAGACCTGTTTAAACCACTTGTTTGCAGAGAGGTTAAAATTAATACTTATACTCTACAAAATCAACATTTGTTTCTTGTGGAATGCCATAATAATTTTTGTATCTTTCAACCCACAGAGAACTACGCGGAGTATCATAATGAATATAATTGTTATAAGGGAGTTTTTGTACAGTAATTGTAGATTCGCCTTTTGCAACATCCTGTTGAATTTTTTCGATTCTACTGTTGCTTGCGTTAGTAATGGTTGCAAATATCATCACTAAATATATACCACCAATTGCTAACACCGTTAATCCAATTTTGTTTGATTTATCAACTAATGCTTTTGCTTTATCGTTTAGATTACTGTACATTTCAAGCGTTAATAAAATAAAGACGATATAAGTAGGATAGAAACATCTTTCGCTAATAGGGTTAACTACAATAAGAGGAGCAAATAAAATAACTATACTACAAAGTAAAAATTCCAATCTAACTCTTTTTATTAATTCAATTGGTAAAAGGGCAAAGAAGACTAATAATGATAGTGCATAAATTATTGTAAATAAAAATCCTAAACACATCATACCTTTTGTGGCTATATTTTCCCCGATGCACACAAGACCAGAAAATGCAACATATCCCCAAATAGTAAATACGCAAAGTTTAGATACAGTTTTAGTTGTTGTATTCCAATATTGTTTCTTGTAAGTGCAAAATAGTGTAAGAACTAAAACAGCGATTACTGTATTAATAACAAGATTTTTTTCAACACCAAATTCAACTATCATATCAACGTTTTCAATCGCAAGTTTAATAGTGTCCTTTATACTGTTTCCAACTGAACGATATGAATCATTTCCAGATGTAATTTGTGAATATACAGAATTTGAAAACATTAAATATGTTCCTAAAATTGTACCAATGAAATATAATAAGTTTTGGATAATGAGTTTTTTATATTTAATTAGATTGAATAATAATATGTATAATCCTAAAATTATGCTGTAAAGTGTGACATGCTCAACTATCATTGAGGATGCAAAACCAAGAATTGCAAACAAAATGGATTTAATAAATGATTGTTTTGGCTTTTCTTCATACATTGAATTTGTTGCACATAAGTACACTAATATTAATGCAATAGATGTGACATAATTAGAAAAACCAGATACCCAAGCCACAGTTTGCCTAAATACATGAAGTGGAATAAATAAGGCTAATAGCGCAGCTATTATATGTCCGCTATTTTGAGATTGTGTGAATTTGTAAATCATATAGATTATTCCAGTTAGTGTTAATGCCATAACAAAACTTCGTAATACTAATGATCTTGTGAGCGCTAATACAATCAAATTACCTACATATCTGCCACTATAATTATCAAACCAATTTGATAGCCTATCAAGGCCGATTTGTCCGCCCCATGCCCAATCGTCTAATTGTTCAGGGATTAAAAAGGCAAAAACTAAGGTTACAATGAAGTAACAAGCAAAGAATATGATTGAAGTAGTTTTATTGTTTTTTTTCTGATTATTCATTGTAAAAATCCTTCTTATCTCTTTTTAATATTTCTTTTGCAATATAGATAGGTCTATTCTTAACCTGTTGATAAATTTTTGCAATATATATTCCAATGGTACCAATAGTTATTAGAATTACTCCGCCAAAGAACGAAATCAAAATTACTAACTGTGCAAAACCATCTACATGAATGTTTAATGTAAGTTTTCTAATTATTGTAACAACAAAATATATGAAAGAGAATATTGTGGCAATTACACCAAGATATGTTGATAGTTGAAGTGGTGCAGTAGAAAATGCAATAATACCAGTAAACGCATATTTAAGTAGGTTTTTAAATCCCCATTTAGTTTCACCACTGTTACGTTCACATGCTTCGTATTCAATGTATTCCGTGTTGAACCCAACCCAGCTAAAAATACCTTTTGAAAATCTGTGGAATTCTCCCAACGAAAGAATAGCCTCTTTAACACTGGTTCGAAATACTCTAAAATCAGAAGCACCATTTTTAAAGTTGGTTTCTACCATAGAATTCATTACTTTGTAGAATAGTGATTTCATAGTTGCCATAGCTTTACTCTCCCTGCGCTGTGATTGATAAGCACATACACAGTCAAGCTCTGGATTTGATACTAAAACTTTATACATATCAAAGGCAGTTTGTGGAAGCTGTTGTAAATCAGCATCAATAAGGCAAACTGCGTCACCTTCGCTGTTTTTTAAACCGGCAAAGATAGCCGATTCCTTGCCAAAATTCCTTGAAAAATTAACAATTGTAATATTTTTGTTAGGGTGTTCATTATAAATCTTTTTAAGAATCTTTTCAGAGTTATCAGTGCTGCCGTCATTGATAAACACATATTCATATTCTATGTTTGCATTGGAAAAAACTTTTTCAGCCTCTTCATAGAATTTTTCAAGATTTCCTTCTTCATTATAACAAGGAACTATTAAAGAAAAATCCATATTATCACCTCATGTTCTTATGTATTTGATTTGAAAAAATATTTGACCACCTTTAAAATTTGTGATAAAATATTGGTATATTAATCATTGTATTATATCATGTATGTATTTTTATTTCAATATAAAATCAATAAAGTATGACGGAGAGCGAAAATGAAAAAGACAGCTAAAGAGATTATAATGTATTTTGTTTTTGGTTTGCTAACTACTGTTGTAAGTTGGGGTACGTATACTTTATTTGTAAATGTTTGTAAAATGTCAGTTTTTTTTGCTAACCTTGTTAGTTGGGTTTGTGCAGTGGCTTTTGCATATATTACCAACAAACTATGGGTGTTTGAGTCAAAAAGCTGGTCACCTACAGTTTTACTAAAAGAAATTGGTACATTCGTGGCTTCAAGAGGTGTTACTGGTGTTATTGAAATTGTAACAGTGCCATTATTGGTGAAAACAACATTTGACAATTTATTTTATAACATTATTGAAAAAATCGGGCTATCAATTCAAATCTTGTTCACCGATGGTATTTATTCAAAAATTGTAGTTTCATTTATTATTGTGGTCTTAAATTATGTGTTCTCAAAATTATTTGTATTTAAAAACAAAAAAGATGACAACAAAAAGGAAGATACTGAAGAAATTTGAAATGAAATAAGATGAAACTGTAAAAACATTCTAAGATAATGTAATTTAATGAGTGCATTTACGTAGAAAGTATTGTCACTCCGACCACTGGGAGCGGTTTGCAAACCGCTCTTTATTTTTTTAAAAAATTTTACAAATTCCGACAAAAATATTTACCTTTGTCGGAAATTGTGATATATTATCATAAACATTTTTAAGGGGATGGTTTTATGAAAGGCTTAAAGGAACGTTTATTCGCGGGCTTTTCATTAAAAATCGTCCCTGTTTTAATTTGTGCCTGTATTTTGTTCGTACCCTTTAATGCCTTTGCAGTTAATACCGATTTGGTGCAGGATGAAATATATTGGATAGATAACGGAAATATCATTAATTACACAAAGGACAGCTATTTTCAGGGATTTACAAAATATATTTCCGATGAGGATAACAAGTGCTTTTATCTGTTTTCAAGGTTTACTGATTACAGAATTGACACCTCAAGCAATGAAAACATCACCTTATCTTTTACTGTAAAAAATGATGTTAACACCTATATGTTTGAGGTGGATAAGGATGGAGTTACAAATAATTCAAGCCGCAATGCCACTGATTCCGTAAACATTTATTATAATTTTGATGAGGCCTCCTGCAAAAAGCAGGGAGGCGGTATTTTTGTTGCACTTGAGTTTAAAAATCCCACTGACAAAATTTTGAAAAACACAATTAGCTGTGAATATTCCTGCGGCTTAAACTGTACATACGATTTGTTTGATTATATAGTTCTTGATATGTACGAGCCCCAAACAACAAAGGCTTCACAACAGAAAACCACTAAGGCTTCAACATCAAAGGCAACAACGCAAAGGACTGATAATTCGCAGGAGGTAAAGGAAAAGACCACAAAGTTTTCCGGCACAGGCACTTATGGGGGAAATGCTTCCACGGGAATTGTTACAAAATTTTATGCCAATACGGTAAAATCTGCTCAGGAAAGCTCCGATATCAGCGATGTGCCTGACGCAGAGGGGGAAAGCTCCGTACAGGATTTTCAAAATGATACGTTTAACGGCAAAAGCACAGGGCTTTCAACGCAGGCGAAGGTTTTAGTAGCGGTGTTTGCGGTGCTTTTGGCGGCCGGAGGAGCCTGTGTTGCCATCGGTGCAGCGAATTCCAAAAAGGCAGATAAGGAAAAAGAAGAATAGAAAGCAAAAAGCAGTTAGGTAAAAATTTACCTAGCTGCTTTTCATTGTCCATACTCATAAAATTTTTCAAACTGTATATTATTTAATAAGATTTACTATAAAAATAGATGCTCCCAGTATTACCAAAATTATGCCGGTGGCTCTGTTGAGGGTCTTGGGCGACGCCTTGTTTGCCAAAACTGCGGCAATCCTTGCCCAAATAAGGGTGCTGAGCACGCAGAAAATCAGGACAGGCCAATCAGGTGCGCCGCCGATGGCAAAATGACTTAATGCCCCTGTAAATGCAGTGAAGGTCATTACAAAAACACTGGTGCCTACAGCAGTTTTAAGCTCATATCCTAAAACAGTGGTAAGCACAAACAGCATCATCATTCCGCCGCCTGCACCCACAAAGCCGCAAATAAAACCAACCATCATTCCGCACAGTGCAGAACGTATGATTTTTTGCTTTGCCGTTGCATTTTCCAGCCTTGCCTTTGGCTCGGTGATAGGCTTTACAATAAATTTAATTCCCAGAATAAAGGTCATTATTACTGAAAAATTGCCCATGGTATTGCTTGGAACAAGGCTTGATGTGTAGCTGCCGACAAGGGTGAAAAGCAGAACAAATATCATCATAACAATACCGTTTTTTATGTCCAGATTTTTGTTCTTGCCGTATGTGTAGGTGGAAACGGCACTTGCCAGCACATCGCTTGCCAGCGCTATTCCAACCGCAGTATAAGGCTCTACTCCCAAAAATGTAATCAAAACCGGACTGATTACGGCGGCGGCACTCATTCCTGCAAAGCCTGTTCCCAGTCCTGCACCTATACCCGCAATAAAACAGATTATAAATTTATATAACATTTTTTACATCTCCTAAGGAAAAATTATAACCAAGTGTCTTTTAACAGTCAATAGAAAAGAATAACCACAGATTGTTAAATTTATGTTAAATAAAAGTAAAATATATGTTGTGCTATTAATATCTCAGTGATATAATATTTATTGACGATATACTAAATTTTAAGAAAAGGGGTTTTGTTATGGCAAAAGCTAAATCTGCCGCCGTTGATACCGCAAGCAGTGCACAGGCAGAAAAAAAGTATATGAAGCCTTCGGAAATTGTTACCTTTGGTATAGGACTTTTCGGTGTTGCTCTTTTAACAGGCTGGATGCCGGATTATACCACAACATTTTTTGCTGACTTCGCATTTAAGGGCAAGGGCTTTGACGCTGCGTCCTTTGCAAATACCGTTTCACTTGTATTCGGTGTTGCAGGCTTTGTGGGTGCAGTATGCGAGCTGATTATAGGTATACTGGTTGACAGAACAAAAACAAGGCTGGGCAAGGTTAAGCCGTGGATTGGCTTCGGAGCTGTTCCGCTTGCCATTGTTTCATTAATGGTTTTTGTTGCACCTAATACCTCAAGCCTTACCATTGCGTCGGTATGGATGTTTGTAATTTATGCACTTTATACTGCAGTTTCCTGTGCAGTTGAGTCACCGGCAAACTG
>CAMBQD010000073.1 GCA_945869905.1 uncultured Clostridia bacterium
CCCTGTGCCAATGCCTGTGAGGAAACCTCCATAACGCAGTATTCACAGCCCTCATCAGCCATCATTGCAAAAAGCTTTTGAAGCTCGTATGGGTCAGGCGTTGTAAACTTGGCAGGATAAATCTTATCGCAAATCATATTTTGAACAGTGCCGATAAGACCTACCTTTTTGCCTGAATTTTCAAGTATTTGCTTAATGAGGAATGTGGTGGTGGTTTTTCCGTTTGTTCCGGTTAGTCCGATAAGCTTAAGCTTTTGGGCAGGTCTACCGAAAAAGTTGGAGCATATCAGTGAATAAACAGAGCGTGAATTATCAACAATCACTTGATTTTTCAGCCCCATATCATACTCAACAACTACTGCCGCCGCACCCTTTTCAAGCATTTCGGCAGCAACGCTGTGGCCGTCAAATGCGGCACCCTTAATGCACACAAAAAGATATCCCTCCTTAACAAGTCTGGAATCCTGTGTAACATCAAGCACCTCCACATCGTCATATGAATTTTTAACATCAATTCCTTTTAATATTTCTGAAAGCCTCATACTGTATCCCCTTTAGCTTTATTTTAATCAAGCACACTTTCTGTACTCTTAAATGTTACTGTAATTACTGTTCCCTGTTCAACGCTTGAGCCCTTATCATCACTTTGACGTGATGCCACAAGAGAACCGTTTGTCAAATCATTACCGCTTATTTGAATGTTCAAATTATTTGTTTTTGCCAAATTCTTTGCCTCTGCAACCGTTAGTCCTGTAAAGTCCGGAACCTTGGTCATTTTCTTTTCCGTATCGTCGGTGTATACATAAACCGTTCCGCCGCCGGGAATTGTTCCGGCACTTGTGGGACACTGACGTGTTACCTTGTCACCTTTTCCAATCACAACACAGTTAAGACCGTACTGGTCAATCTCTGTCTTGGCATCGTCAAGGGACTTGCCCACAACATTAGGTGCGTAGCTTGAAAGGCTCTTCACCTCGTCCTCGTCATACTTTGGCTCAATGCCCAGCACGTTCATTGCCTCCTCAATAACCTCTGCCGCAATTGGTGCGCAAAGTGCTCCGCCGCCTAAATCCTGATTTGGCTCGTCAATAATTATCAGCATTGCAATTTCAGGATTATCGCTAGGGGCGATGGCAGCAAAGGAAACTATGTACTTATCTCCTTCGCCCTCCTTTGATTCACCCAGCTTTGTTGAGGTACCTGTTTTACCGCCTACACGATAGCCGGCAACATATCCGTTTTTACCTGTGCCGTTATCCACAACGCCCTTCATCATTTCACGTACTTCTTCTGCGGTTTCACTGCTGATAACCTGTCTTACAACCTTTGTTTCGGTTTTTTTAACGGTTTTGCCGTCAGCGTCCACAATTGATGAAACAAGATAGGGCTGAACAAGCTTTCCTCCGTTGGCTATTGCACAAAGCCCTGTGCATACCTGTATCGGAGTTAAGGAGTTTGTCTGACCGAAGGAGGCAGATGAAAGCTCCACTATTCCGTACTGGTTTTCCTTGTAGTACTGAGGTGACGCCTCACCGGGAAGGTCAATGCCCGTTATCTGAGTAAATCCAAAGGCGTCAAAGTATTTGAAATAATTATGTACACCCAATTTCTGACCCACGGTTATAAAAAATGGGTTACAGGAATTTGCAAGTCCCTGAGCAAATGTCTGGGTGCCGTGACCGGGGTGATAGTGACAATTCATTTTGTACGTATCAACCCTAATTGAGCCTGTGCAGGTATATGTTGTTTCAGGTGTTACAACATTTTCCTCAAGAGCGGCTGAGGCAATGAAGGTTTTAAAAACAGATCCCGGAACATATGTATCATTCACCGTGAAATTTCTCCACTGATTTTGTATTGCCGCGCTTTCTGCCTGCTCCTTTTCGTCCTCGTCCTTGATTTTCTTAATCTGCTTAATATTCTTGCTGTAGGTGAGCTTGTAGGGCTCATTGCAGTCATAATCGGGCAGTGACGACATTCCCAAAACTGCACCGGTGTTACAGTCCATAACAATTCCGTAAGCACCCTTTGCCTGATACTCCTCCATAGTTTCTCTAAGCCCTTTTTCAAGGTAATACTGAATTGTTTGATTTATTGTAAGCATCAAGGAATTTCCGTCGGTTGCCTCTACGGAGGTTTCATAATCGTCCGATATATCGTTTGACACGGCGTCCTTTGCCGTAATAACTCTGCCGTTGGTGCCTGTCAATTCCTCGTCATAATACGACTCAATACCGCTTAGTCCCTGATCATCTGCACCTGTAAATCCGATAACCGATGACGCCAGGGAGCCGTAGGGATAATACCTTTTTGTGGTTTGCTCCATTCCGATGCAATTAAGACTGTTTTCGGAAATAAACTCTGAAATCTGCTCCTTTATGTTGTTTTCAACCTTTTTCTCAACAACGGTGTAATGGTTTTCAGCCTTAGTCTTTTCAATAAATTCTGCTTTTTCCTTTTCGTCATAATCGAAAAGCTCTGTGAATTTTTCAACAATCAGATTACGGCGTTTTTCACTTTTTGCCTGCTTTGCCGCAATTTCATCTGCGGTGTCATCCTCGTCAATTTCAATATCAATGGCAAGGGGGTCAATAAATATGTTCCACACTGTTGCCGACTGTGCAAGCACATTTCCCTCGGAATCGTATATGGTTCCGCGCATTGCGGTAATTTCAGTATCCTTGAGCTGCTGTGATTCAGCCTTTTGCGACAGCTCCTCACCGCGTACCACCTGCAAATAAAAAACTCTTGATACGCCTGTGCCGAGAAGAAAGACGATTACCAAAGCCAGTGCCAGTAATCTTTTAAGCATTTTTTTGCCTGTATTTTTTTTCATTCAGCCTTCCTCCCGCAATTGTTATCTTATTTAATAAAAACTATATGAGAGTTAGAAAACTAACTCTCAATATTTTACGCAATTTGTTTTAATATTATTACTTTGCCGCCTGCTCCTCCACAAACTGCAGGGCAGTCTTATGCTTCTCCTTGTACTGAGAAACATCAATATACCTTATCTGACCGGTCTGCATTTTAGTCATGCCCAGCTTTTCAACAGCATATTTGTCTATCATACTCATAGACACAAGTGAATTAAGCTCACTGTTAATTCTTGTGTTTTCGCTTTGTGCAACAGCAAGCTGTGATTCAAGGCTTGATATCTCGTGATTAAGCTCATTCTTTTGGGCATAGGTATGCAAAACGGCAAAAAGCATTGCAATGGTAAGCAAAGCCGCAGTGGAAATAATAACAATTTTTCTAAAATTGAGTCTTTGCTCCTGCAAAAGCTGATTTCTGCTTTTACGCTTGCCGTTTTCCCTAACCTTTAAATCTCTTTTAGGCTCAGGTGTATAAGCCGGTGCGGCAGATGACCTGCTGACATCGAAGGAATTAATCAGATATGAAGTGTCACCGGCGTAGGAATAGCGCCTGAAATCACCTGTATTAGTCACCTAACTCACCTCTTAAAATCAGTTAATAATCAAAATTTTTCAAATACCCTAAGGCGTGATGAACGCGCTCTGGTATTAATTTTCAGCTCCTCCTCGCCGGGAGAGACTGCTTTAAATACCTTCCCCTTAGGCTTGTTGCCGCATACGCATACCGGAAAATCCTTTGGGCAGGTACATCCCTTGCACCATTCGTTGAATTTTTCCTTAACAATTCTGTCCTCAAGGGAATGGAAGGTTATAATTGCTATTCTTCCGCCGCTGTTAAGGCATTCAAATGCGTCGTCAAGAGTTGACTCAAGCACGTCCAGCTCTCTGTTAACCTCAATGCGTATTGCCTGAAAAGTACGTCTGGCAGGATGTCCGTCGCGCATAGCCCTTTGGGGCATTGAGGCTTTTATGATGTCCACCAGCTCAAAGGTGGTTTCAATTGGCTTGTCCGCCCTTGCTTTAACTATATTAGCGGCAATACGGCGTGAAAATTTTTCTTCGCCGTATTTGAAAATAATATCTGCCAATTCCTGCTCGCTGTATGTATTAACAACATCTGCCGCACTCATTCCCGTTTTGCTCATACGCATATCAAGGGGTGCGTCCTTATGAAAGGAAAAGCCTCTGTCCGCCGTGTCAAGCTGAAAAGAGCTTACACCCAAATCGAGGAGAAGACCGTCAATGCCGTCAATATTAAGACTCTTAATAATGTTTTTTATATCCGAAAAATTATTATGAACAATTGTTACGTTGCTCATACCGCCTAATCTTTCATTAAGCACGGCAATTGCGTCAGGGTCACGGTCAACGGCAATAAGCCTTTTTGCTGCCTTTGCAATTTCTTTTGAATGACCGCCGCCGCCTGCAGTACCGTCCATTATTATCTTACTGTTATCTATATTTAATGCCTTTACTGACTCGTCAAAAAGCACACTTTTATGCACAAATTCCATCAGTCAACATTACCCTTAAGCTTGTCCATCAGGTCATAAACGCCCTGTGAATGGTCATAGCTGTTATATATTTTTTCGTATTCGTCGGTATTCCAAATTTCAATAATCTTGCCCTTACCTTTAAATACAACCGTTGATTCGTTGGTAAGTCCGGCGGCCTCCTTTAACCTTTGGTTAACTGTAAATCTGCCCTGTGAATCAAGAACTGCCTCCTCTGCATTATCAAACAGGCTGGTGGCTGCATCATATTTTTGGTTTTCCGTGCCGAACTGTATTGACTCGTAAATCGCCTCGAAATGCTCAACAGGATAAAGTGTAAGGCATTTGCAGCCCCTTACGGTAACTGCCGCCATATAAAACTCTTTGCCCAAGCGCTCACGCCACTTAGTAGGAATCAAAAGACGTCCCTTTGAATCAAGCTTATAGCCGTCAAGGGTACCAACGAACAAACGCATAATCTTTCTCTCCTTTCATAAGTTTTGTGGGACAAATTTAGGATTTAAGTGAAATCTTTGGGAATTTAATGGATTTTACTCCACATCACCATTATAAATAGGAGTATCGCCGTTGTCAAGGAATTTTTTATGGTAAATATTTTTGTAACTGAATTGTAATAATTAAGAATTTTTCATTTGTTGTTAAAACGGATATAATATGTTATAATTGCCTTGTATCACACATCAAAGAAGAGGACATTTTTATGAACGATTACAAAACCACCTGGCGTGAGAAGATTGGCTACGGTGTGGGCGCAATAGGCCTTGACCTTAGCTACGGAATGTTTTATTCCTTTTTAAGCTACTATCTTTCAAGCGTATTGGGACTTAAAGAGGGCTTTTTGCTTTTGCTCACTCCCCTGGCAAGAATATGGGACGGTATCAATGACCCTATGATGGGTACAATAGTTGACAACACAAAAACAAAAATGGGCAAATACCGCCCTTGGATAATCATAGGCGCAATATGCAACGCCGCAGTTTTGTTTTTGCTGTTTACCAGCTTTGGTATGAGCGGAACCAAGCTTTATATTTACATAGGAGTTATGTACATCCTTTGGGGTATGACAAACACAATGGCGGACATTCCTTATTGGAGTATGGTGCCATCCTTTACCAGTGACCCTGATGACAGAAATATGGTGTCAACCGTTGCAAGAACCTTTTCAGGCTTAGGACAGGGAATAATTACGGTTGCAACTCCTATTATCCTGCCGATGCTTTCATCAGGTATGACCACCGATAAGGGCTACAGTGCCAGTGGATTTTCACGTTGGGCAGGAATATGCGCCTGTCTGCTTGTTCTGTTTTCAACAATATGCGTCCTTTCCACCAAGGAAAAGAACGTTGTTTATAACAAAAGCCAAAAATTCTCTCTTAAGAAAATCTTTAGTGTTATTGCCCACAATGACCAGTTAATCGTATTTATGGTTGTGGCTATGCTGTCTAATGCCGGCTGGTATCTTACCTCAGGCACAGCAGTATATTATTTCTCGGATGTATTGGAA
>CAMBQD010000074.1 GCA_945869905.1 uncultured Clostridia bacterium
ATGCTTAATCATTTCCTGAACAGCAGCCCATCCCATATTACCGGTACCGCCGGTAATAAATACAGTTTTCTTTGACATTAATTTTTCCTCCTTAAAATGTGCCTAAACACATATACGTACAATTAAATTATAAACTAATTGGCAATAAATTGCAACATATAAATGGAAAATATAAAATATTTATAAATTTTTAGAATATACAATATTTAGTGTCCAAAAATTAATAAATACTGTTGACAAGTGTATATCTTTGATGTATTATTATGTAAAACTGAATATGCTTATCAAGAGTGGCTGAGGGACTGGCCCTGTGATGCCACAGCAACCTGCGTTTTGTAAGGTGCTAATACCTGCGTAATCCGAGTGATGAGGTTATTTATTAACACATACTTGGGTATGTGTTTTTTTATTTAAAGGGAGGATTTTTTATGTCAAAGTTTTTATTTACAAGCGAATCAGTTACAAAGGGACATCCCGATAAAATTTGTGACCAGATTTCAGATGCAATATTAGATGAAATGCTTAAGCAAGACCCAATGAGCCGTGTTGCCTGTGAAACCACATGTACCACCGGTCAGGTGCTTGTTATGGGTGAAATCACCACAAATGCTCAGGTTGATATCCCTGCAATTGTTCGTAAAACAGTTTGTGAAATCGGTTATGACGATGACAAAAAAGGCTTTAACGGAAACACCTGTGCGGTTCTCACTGCACTTGACAAGCAGTCTACAGACATTGCAATGGGTGTTGACAAATCCTATGAGCTTAAAAATGCCGAGGAGGATGAGTATAACCTCAACGGCGCCGGCGACCAGGGTATGATGTTTGGCTTTGCCTGTGACGAAACAGAGGAGCTTATGCCCCTTCCTATCAGTCTTGCTCATAAGCTTGCAGTTAAGCTTACTGAGGTTAGAGAAAACGGAACCCTGCCTTATCTCTATGCCGACGGCAAAACACAGGTTACAGTTGAGTATGAGGATGATGTACCCGTAAAGGTAACAACTGTTGTTGTTTCAAGCCAGCACAGCGCCGATGTTGAGCTTTCTCAGCTTCGCGAGGATATTATTGAAAAGGTAATCAAAACAACAATTCCGGCTGATCTCATTGATGACAGCACCACATATTTTGTTAATCCCACAGGCAGATTTGTTATCGGTGGTCCTAACGGTGACTCAGGACTTACGGGAAGAAAAATTATTGTTGACACCTACGGCGGATATGCACGTCACGGCGGCGGAGCATTTAGCGGTAAGGATCCGACAAAGGTTGACAGAAGTGCCGCCTACGCCGCGCGTTGGGTTGCTAAGAATATTGTTGCGTCAGGTCTTGCAAAGAAATGCGAGGTTGAGCTTGCATATGCAATAGGCGTTGCAAAGCCTGTATCGGTTATGGTTGACACCTTCGGAACAAGCACGGTTTCCGATGAAAAAATAAGTGAAATTGTAAATAAGGTATTTGACCTAAGACCGTCAGCAATTATAAACAGACTTGACCTTAGAAAGCCTATTTACAAACAGCTTGCCGCATACGGCCATATGGGCAGGGAAGATTTGAACGTTTCCTGGGAAAAGACCGATATGGTTGATGAAATTAAAAAATACTTATAAAATAAATGAAAGCTCCTTGAATTTCAAGGAGCTTTTTCTTACAGCTTTTTATCTTTATCAAGTGATTTATTTACTGCATTGTGAACTGCATTTTCAAAGCCGTCCGCCTGCAATGACATCACACCCTCAATAGTTGTTCCGCCGGGTGAACAAACATTGTCAATAAGCCTCCAGGGATGCTCGTCACTTTCCAAAATCATCTTGGCACTGCCGTATACGGTCTGTGCCGCAATTTTAAGGGCGTCTTCCTTTTTCATTCCGTTTTCAACACCGGCCCTTGCAAGTGCGTCAATAAACATATATGAAAAAGCAGGAGCGCATCCGCCAAGCACTCCGAAAAGGGGAAATGCTCCTTCATCAAGGCATATAACCTTTCCGATGCAGTTAAGGAGCATCTCAACGTCTGCTTTGTCATTATCAGTTACGCAATCGTTAAAGCAATATGCACTGATTGCCTCTGTAACCTTTGCATTTATATTAGGCATTACTCTGACAATTCTTGCCTTATCTGTCAAAGAACCTTCTAAATATTGAATGGTTTTTCCTGCGGCAATGGAAATAATAAGCGGATTTCTTTCTTTAACTTCAGAGTCAATTTTCTTAAGCACTGAAGAAATAACATTTGGCTTAACGGCAAGAAATACAATTTCAGCATTATTAACCACATCTGCTTCATCAGTACATATGTTAGCGTAAAAGGTATTTTTTGCATTTTCACAGGCAGGGGAGAATACGTCGTAAACATATACGTCCTCACCGCTGATTTTTCCGCTTAAAGTAATTCCTTTGATAATTGCTGTGGCCATATTGCCGCAGCCGATAAAACCTATTTTCATATTATACATCCTTTATATAATGATATTTAATTCTATCACTATATGATTAAAAATGCAAATAAAATTATCGCCTAAGCTCACTGTATTTTTTCTTAGTTGCCATCCCGCCTCTGATATGCCTTTGTGCCTTGTTTTCATCAAGCACCTCTTTTACTTCACTGCAAAGTAAAGGATTGATAACAGAAAGCCTTTTAGTTACATCATTATGTACTGTGGATTTGCTTATACCGAAAACCATTGCAGCCTGGCGAACGGTTGCCCTTGTTTCCACAATATAATGTCCCAAATCAATACATCTTTTCTCAACATTACCAATCAAGTGTTTTCACCTTCCTCAGTAATGTATATGTAAACAGTAAAAAAAAATAACCCTGTACATTTTTTTTATTTAATGTACAGGGCTTTTATTATTCTTTTTCGGTAGTTGCTTGCTGACTTTCCTTCAGCTCGCCTATAAGGTCAGCCAAGGATTTTTGGTTAAGCTCATCAACTCTGTCATATGCGCTTACCTCCTTGGTTTCAGCCTCCTCACCGTCCTCCTCGTAAAGCGTAAGTGAAAGCTCTTTTTCATTAACCTTGAACTTATATACAATTTCCTTTGCGGTTGAAGGATTATTCAGTGTAAGCTTGTTTCCGTCAATCTCATAATTTCCTGAAAAATTAGCGGTGGAAATATATGAGTCGTATGTACCGTCCTCGTAAAAAACAAACGCAGACAGTCCGGGATTTTTCTGACTTTGCCATTTGCCGACGATTTGTTCTTCATTGCCGGAAAAGATGCTCTTTGCAGCCTCCGATGGATTTTGGTCAGTTGATACGCAGTATATTGAGCCTGCGGCAATCAGAATAACTAAAACAGCAGCAACGACAATAGCAATTATTTTTGGAACGGAAAGCTTTTTTACAGCCATTATTTCGCCTCCTTTAAACCTTTTTTAACAAGAAGATTGTTAATTCTTTCTGAAGAATCAAGAAGTGATGAAACAGACATATCGTGATTAAGTGTATCAATCAAATATGCTGTATACTTTGAAAGCTCAACGCTTACATACCATTCTCTGCCTAAAAGCTCAGGCGACTGATAAACACCGTTAGTAGTAAATACTCTGTCAAATACGCCGTCGGCATATGCCTTGTCAAATACGTCAAGACCGTTACAGAAAAGACCGAAGGTGGTGCAAACAAAAATTCTGCCGCAGCCAAGCAGCTTAAGCTTGCTGGCAACCTCAAGCATTGATTCACCTGAGGAAATCATATCGTCAACTATGATAATGTCCTTGTCCTTAACGGAGTCACCCAAGTACTGATGCTCAACAATAGGATTACGGCCGTTAACAATTTTTGTATAGTCACGTCTTTTATAAAACATTCCCAGATTAACTCCAAGCTGAGTTGCAAAATAAATACATCTGTGCATTGCACCCTCGTCAGGAGAAATAATCATAAGATGGTCAGGGTCAATTGAGAGGTCGCTGACATTATTTACAACAGCCTTAATCATCTGATAGGTTGGCATAACGTTTTCAAAGGAATGATTTGGGATGGAATTTTGTACTCTTTGGTCATGAGCGTCAAAAGTGATGATGTTGTCAACACCTAACTCAACTAATTCCTGCAAAGCCATAGCGCAGTCAAGTGATTCACGTGCGGCCCTCTTGTGCTGTCTGCCCTCATAAAGCATTGGCATAATTACCGATACTCTTTTAGGCTTTGATGATAAGGCATGAATAACTCTTTTTACGTCTGCAAAATGGTCATCAGGGGATTTAGGAACGGTCATACCGTACATATTATATGTACAGCTATAGTTAAATACATCTGCAACGATATAAATGTCATAGCCGCGTACGGTTTCTGCAATAACGCCCTTGCCTTCACCACTGCCGAAACGGGGAACAGATACATTTATTTTATATGTATCACGCTGGTATCCGAAAAATGCAACGTTTTGCTGATGCTCGGTAGCCTGAGTTTTTCTCCACTGAACAAGATACCTGTCAATCTTGTCTGTGAGCGCCTCACAACCGGGCATACCGATAATACCAAGCGGTCCTACGGGAATTGTGTTAATGCTTTCTGCTGTTTGTCTAGCCATAAGTTTATAAAACTCCTCTCAAATTTTACACGCATATTCTACAACAAATTAATATTGTTGTAAATAACTAAATTGTAGAAAAATGATTTTTTTAGCCGTAAACCAAACGGAGAATTTTAACTTTTTTTCTTTTTGTTGTTAGTATAGAAATAATATCCCAATAATCCTGCGGCAGTTAATACAGTAATAGCAATTCCGTAGTTGAGCCCCTTTGGGCTATAAACATATTCAACGGTGTGTTCACCGGGTGTAATTGCCGCACCAAGCATTGCGTCGCCGATTTTAAAGGTGTCTGCTTTTTTACCGTCAATTAATACGGTCCAGCCTTCGTCATAGGGGATAGAGGAATATAAAATACTGCTTTCATTAACATCAATTTTTCCTGTAATTTTTGTATCGCTGTGAGATGTAACGTCAAGAGATGAAGAAAGAAGTCTTTTATAGCCCTGCTCCAACACATCCTCGTCAACGGTATAAATATAAATTTCAGCCGACGACTGCTCAACATCAATCTGACCGCAGTTGAGAGAAACGGTAATTTCCTCTCCCTCATCACAGTATCCTGCGTCAAATATATACGGCTCGCTGATTGACTGACTGTATGATGAAAGGGTATTACTGCTTATTTCAATTGTTTCAACATCAGGTGAGGAAATATATATATACAGATTACCGGATTGCTTAGGCGTTACGGTAAAGGTGACATATCCGTAATCGGAGTCCGTATCCTCCTTACCAAAGCAAAGGGTACCGTTTTCAGTTATTTCGTTACCGTATATGGAGTCAAATTCGGTATTAAGATAATCCACCTCATTAAATACTCCGCTGTAGCCGGTTGCCAAGCTGAAAAAGCTTTCCTGCAGTTCAAAGGGATTGCCTTCCTCCTCCTGCCAGTCATAAACCGCCTCATTAACCGCATAGGCCACAGGAAGATAATACTTGTTTTCATAAACCTCCGTCTGTCCGCTTTCGGTACTGAAGCAATATTTGTAAAAGCTTTCACTTGGTGTAAGACTGATATCCGACTTAATAAGATATTTCAGATTAAACATCATATTGTAAACAGGGGTTTGTGTGTTATATGTGTAGCTGTTTATCCTGTTGCCGAACATACCTAAGCTGTACTGAAGCTGAGAGTAGTCCTCATAAGCCATTGAAGAAAATACGGACATACCGTTATAGCCGTAATATGATGGGTCCATTCTTGTTTCA
>CAMBQD010000075.1 GCA_945869905.1 uncultured Clostridia bacterium
CATTCTTTTTGTTGTCGGTCTTGTTTTGATTATCAAGGGCGGCGACTGGTTTGTGGACAGTGCAAGCTGGATTGCCGAGGTTTTGGGCGTACCTAAATTTGTTATCGGTGCCACAATAGTATCAATTGCAACAACCCTGCCTGAAATGATTGTAAGCGTGCAGGCAACAGCTAAGGGTAACGTTGATATGGCGGCAGGTAATGCCATAGGCTCCGTAACTGCAAACACGGCAATGATAATGGGTATATTTATTGTATGTATGCCGTTTGCCGTTAAGCGTAAGGAATTTACCCCCAAGGCGCTGATGATGTTCGGTGCATCTGTCGCACTTGTGCTTGGATGTATTTTCACAGCAAGGCAAACCCTTACCTTTGAGGGAGAAACCAATGAATACTATTCACTTTCAACAATCGGTCTTATAGTTCTTATTGCTATTTTCATCGCGTTTTTCATTGAAAACTTTATTTCAATGAAAAATGAACAAGTACACGTTGAGCCTGACCCACACAGCATCGGTATTCAGGAAGAGGACGACATTGTTGTAACAAAGGAAACAGCCACTAAAAAAGACTGGATAAAGAATATCGTTCTGTTTGTTCTCGGTGCCGCAGGTATTGTTGTGGGTGCAGATTTGCTGGTTGATTACGGTACTCAGATTGCGCAGAGTCTTGGTATTCCTCAGAGAGTTATCAGCGTAATAGCAATTGCAATCGGCACATCTCTGCCTGAGCTTGTTACAACAATCACAGCTCTCAGAAAAAAGGTGGGCGCACTTTCAGTGGGCAACATCTTAGGTGCAAACATTATTGACTTAACGCTTATTCTTCCCGTATGCTCCTTTGTATCAATGGGCAAGGGCACAGGCGCACTGGCAGTATCGGTATCATCTGTTACAATTGATATGATTGTTTGTCTGGCGGCAATTGCAGTGGCAGTATTCCCCACAATCATTACAAAGAAATTTAACAGATGGCAGGGCGTTTTAATGCTTGCGGGATATATAGCATATGTTATAACGGTATTTGTTTGATTAATATTTTCAGAAAAAAATCGGCAGTTCAGTGTGAACTGCCGATTTTTCTTTTTTAGTTTATTTCTTCCTTTAATGTTTCAATTATTGAATCATTGCGCAGCTTTGCTACGGAATAAAGCATTGAAAGTCCTATTATTACAAACACCACAAGAGTTACAATCAGATAAAGCAACCAATTTATTTCAAAGGGTATTGCGTCAGTTGACATTGCTCTGTTCATTGCAAAGGAAAGCAATGCGCTTATCGGCAAGCCGAATAACAAAGCCTTCATACCGTAAAGGGCACTTTCAAGCATTATCATTTTATTAAAGCCCTTGGGGGTTGTGCCCACTGATTTCAGCATTGCAAATTCCTTTTTTCTCATTGCAATACCTGTTGAAATGGTATTGATGATATTAAATACGGTTATAAGTGAAATCAGTGCAATAAAGCCGTAAACAAGCACCTCAATAACCATTGCTATTGTGTTCATTGTCTGTGCGCTTTCAGCCATATCAATAACAACGCACTCACCGTAATCACTTCCGAAAACAATATCCTTAATTTTCTCTGTTATCTGAGTGTGCTGTGTTGTTTCAATTCCCAAAATGTAGTTGTAGGAATAGTCCTCTCCACCTGAGCTGTTGAACTCATCCACCATAGCCTTGTGCTGAGATACAGGCACATATAAGGAAATGGTATTTTTTGGATTAAGGTTACACATATAAAGGTCCTTGTCATAGTTAATTAAGGCGCCTACGGTTAAGCCTTTATAGGAAAAGTCCTCCAGCGATGTACCCACAACACTGTCATTAAACACCGCCGAGCCGGCTGAGGTGTGGGATATATTATTCATCAAAAGTGCCTTACGGCTTGAATAATAGCCCTTACTGTCAATACCGTTTGCCTGACAAAGTCTGTTAAAATCCTCATCATCAATGGCATTCAGGTACATGGAATGGCTTTTATTGAAAAAGCTCTTATATGTCTGTGTAAGGAATTTGGTGTCAATAAATTTCCAGCCGTCTTGCTTTTCATCTGCCGTCGGTGTAACGTAATAGCCGTTATTTACGCAGTAAAAATTGTCAATGCCGTTTATATCTTTAATTTCATCTAACAGCTGCTCCTTTTTGTCATAGTCCACTCCTGCATACACCTGATAGGGTATATCCGTTTCCGTCAGGATTGACTTGCTGAAGCCGTCGCAAAAATAATTACAGCATAAAAACAGAATGACGGAAAGAGCAATTGAGGCAGTTATTGTACGTGCTTTTCTGCCGTTACGCTTAAGGTTTTTATTGGCAAGCTCACCCTCATAGCCGAAGATAAGCCTAACAAGCCTTGATGACCTGAGTCGTTTTGCCTTTATTTTAATTTCACTGTTTTGCCTGATAGCGTCAATGGGGGTAATTTTTGACGCCTTCAAGGCAGGAATAACAGAGGATATAAATATTGTAAATATACTTACAAGTATAATGGCAACAAGTACATAAGGGTCAACAACAATATTCATTTCAAGATTCTCGTTATTGACACCGTTAATCATACCTGTTGATATGATTTTTTCGCCCAACGCCTTAAGGGTTATGCCGATTCCTACAATGCCTGCAATTATTCCCACAGGAATACCCACTACTCCTAAAACCATACCCTCATAGAACACGGAAAAGCGTTTTTGAGCCTTTGTGGCACCAACAGACGCCAGCATACCGAGATAGCGTACTCTTTCACTGATTGACATGGCAAAGGCGTTATAGATAAGGACAACGGACGCAATAATGATTATTGCAAGAATGATGGCAGCCATCGGCAATATGGATACCACCATTGTACTGTTTTCATCAAAGGCAAACTGCGTTTCAAGGTAATCCTTGTTCATATTGTAATCTTCAACGCCGTTAGCCTTGATAATATCCTTTAATACGTCAAGGGATTTGTAGTTGACATTTTTAAGCTCAACCAAAGCCCTAACGGTTCCACCCGGTTCAATGGGATGCTTTGCAATATCCACACACCTGATAATTGAATATGACGTAACGGTAGCGGGATTACTGCTTAAAACAGCGGTTATTTTATAGCTTTGTGCATTATCTGCGACAAAGTATTCATTTTTTTGATAGCTACCGCAAATGATGTATTCGCCGTTTACATCACTGTGCATATATCTTGTGCCGTTATAAAGTGTAACAGTGTCCCCTATTTTCCAGTTAAGATTATTCTTTTCAATAAAGCTTTTTTCAACTGCAATTTCCCTGTCCTGCTGAGGTATTTTACCCTCATATTCCCCGGTTATCATTTGGTTAATACAGGTGCTGTCGCCGGAGAGATAATCGCCTGTGCCGTATCGCATTGACTTATTGGCGGATAAGGAATAGGAATCATTATTTGTACTTTCAATCATTACGCCTGCACGTGCAACCCTGTCATCAGCCTTTATTGCGTCAAGCTGACTGCTGTTAACGGTCATAACCGCCTCATAATGACCGCCTGCCATAAGACAAATATCACCAAACAAATTCATAAAGGAGGATATTGCCACAAACACTGCGGTAATCATAGCAACAGATACGCATATACCCATTGCGGTAATAACGGTCCTGCCTTTATTTTCTTTAAGGTGACGGAGGGTAAGCTTGTTTACAATGTTCAACCCATCCTCACCTCATCTCTTTTGATTTTGCCGTCCTCAATAGATATAATTCTGTCTGCGGACAGGGCAATTTTTTCATCGTGGGTGATGATGATAACCGTTTGGTTAAGCTCCTTGTTAAAATGCCTTAAAAGTGAAACTATCTCCCTGCTGTTTTCACTGTCAAGGTTGCCGGTAGGCTCGTCGGCAAGCATAAGGGCAGGATGATTTACAAGGGCTCTGCCGATGGACACCCTCTGCTGCTGACCGCCGGAAAGCTGATTGGGCAAATGGTCAAGCCTTTGGGAAAGCCCAAGCTTTTCCACCAGCTCGTTAATCTGCTTTTTATCAGGCTTCCTGCCGTCAAGAAGAAGAGGCAGTGTTAAATTTTCCTCAACGGTTAAAATGGGAATAAGGTTGTAAAACTGATAAACAAGCCCAATTTGCCTGCGTCTGAATATTGCCAGAGCCGTTTCATCAAGGGTTGAAATATCCGTATTGTTAATAACAACATTTCCGCTTGTGGGTGTGTCAACTCCGCCCAATATGTGAAGCAATGTTGATTTACCTGAGCCTGAAGGGCCGATGATGGCAACAAACTCACCCTTTTCCACTGAAAAGGATACGTTGTCAAGGGCCTTTACCATTGTGTCGCCCTTGCCGTAGATTTTAGATAAATTTTTTACCTCAAGAATTTTCATAGTTTATCTCCTTTCGTTGTCATCATCTTACCAATACAGTCTTACATTCGGGTGACTTTTTTATTACAATTCAGTCACCTGAAAATTTTATATTATTGCTTTATAAAATCTGATTTCAAATTCCGTGCCTATGCCTATTTCGCTTTTAACGGATATTTTTCCCTTTTCTCTTTCAAGCACTGCCTTGGACATTGCAAGCCCTATGCCCACGCTGTCACCGGAGGAATTTTTACCGTGATAAAGCCGCTCAAAAATATGGGGCAAATCCTCTTTTTCAATACCGCAGCCGTTATCGCTGATAATCAAAGCGTCGTAAAGATTTGTGATTTTGGTAGCAATAACAATACGTCCGTTTCTGCCGGTATGCTCAATACAGTTTTTAATAATATTTTCAAGTGCCTCAACCGTCCAATTATCATCGCCGTTAACGGTAAAATCCTCCGACTTATCAATCAGCTCAATACATTTTAAATCAAGTGTAACCAACAAGGGCTTTATGCTTTGATTAATTACTTAAGAGAAAAAGGCTCATTCTTAAAATCGGCGGTGCCGGAATCAAGCCTTGAAAGCTTGAGCAAATTGGTAATAAGCCATTTCATCTTTTCAAGCTGACCTTGCATTATTGCGACAAAATCGTTTCTTTTGTCCGGCTGGGCGTCCTCCTTAATTAAATCAGTCATCACCATCATTGAGGTTAGCGGTGTTTTAAGCTGATGTGAAATATCCGCAAGGGAATCGGCAAGATAAAGCCTGTCCTTTTTCAGCATTTCATTTTGCGTACGCAAAATCGTTATTACCTTATAAAGATTATTCTTAAGGATAGACAGCTCACCCTCAGTATTTTCTGCCACTCTCAAATCAAAATTACCTGAGCAAACATCGGAAAGATAGTTATTAAGCTCATTTAATTTATCAAATCTTTTTTTCGTATAATACAAAAACAGACCTGTAACGGAAATTCCGAGAATAAGACAAACCGCGGCGCATACCGTGCTGAAAAACAGGCACACTGCAGAAAGCATCAGCGTCAGGGCTGAGCCGATTATAAGTATCATTTTTATATCCTTATTTATCATTTTCAATTATATACCCCAGTCCCCTGACGGTTTTAATATACACGGGATTTGTGGGGTCCTCCTCAATTTTATCTCTCAGTCTTTTAATATAAACGGTCAGCGTATTGTCCTCAACGAAATCTCCGTCAACATCCCAAATGTTTTCCAAAAGCTGATTGCGTGACAAAACATTGCCTCTGTTATTAAGTAAAATCAGAAGAAGTCTGTATTCCATGGCAGTCAATACAATTTCCTGATTATTCTTATACACCTTTGCCTCATTGGTATTTATTGTCAAATCCCTGATTTTAAAAACTCCGTCGGCAGAGTCCTTATTATATCTCCTGA
>CAMBQD010000076.1 GCA_945869905.1 uncultured Clostridia bacterium
TTTAATTCCGCCATACCCTCCGGTGTATCACGGTAGTATTGGGTGAAGGGCTTGAAACGCTCCTTTTCCTCCCAAATTTCCTTTGCCTTAGGTGCCCAAAGCTTTGCATAATCATCACATTTTGCACAAAGCTCCTCAGCACTTTCCTCTTTTATAAGATTGGTGGATTTTGCTCCTGATTTTTTAACTATATTTCTCAGTGCCTGAGGATTTTCCAGCATAGGACAGGGACGGAGCATATTGTCATTAAATGGCTGACCCTTATAGTATTCCTTAAACAATGGGGATTTAAGACATTCAAGCACACTCTTTTCCCTGATGTTTGAGTCGGAATAGTGGATGAATACGCAGGGCTCAACGTCACCCTCGGAGTTGATGTGAAAATAATTTCTGCCTCCGGCAATACAGCCGCCCACAAATTCAGCATCATTTTGGAAATCCACTGTAAATATCGGCTTACCTGTTTTGGAATTTCTTTTGTCACGGATTGCACGGTAAACGTGCTCCCTCTGCTCAGGAGTTAAAAGCAAATTTTTATCTGCATTACTGCCCACAGGCATATAGTGAAAATACCAGGCATATCTTGCGCCGTTTTCTATCATCAAATCATAAAACTCATCTGATGTAACTGCCTCATAGTTTACACTGGTGTAGCATACGGATATTCCGAAAAGGCATTTGTGCCTTTTTAGCATTTGCATTGCATTAAAGGTTCTTTGGTATGCGCCTTCACCGCGACGGCTGTCATTTGTTTCCTCACTGCCTTCAATTGAAAGGGCAAGGGCAAGGTTTCCGCACTCCTTCATATCCTCACAGAACCTGTCGTCAATGAGCGTACCGTTTGTAAAGGAAAGGAATATGCAGTCACTGTTTTCTTTTGCAATAGTTAAAATATCGTCTTTTCTGATAAGTGGCTCACCGCCGGTATACATAAAGAAATGTGTTCCCAGTGCCTTGCTTTCCCTGACAACCTTGCGCATATCGTCAAGGGTGAGGCTTGAATGGTGGCCGTATTCCGCCGACCAGCAGCCCTTACATTTCATATTGCAGGCAGATGTGGGGTCCATAAGCACAACCCACGGTATGTTACAATGCTCCTCGTCACGCCTTTTCCTAAGGGTAGACGTGCCGATTAAGCCCAAATCGATACCAAAGGTAAGCACTGCCTTGCGGAGATAATCGGCATCAACCTCCTCAATACCTCTGAAAAGGAATTGGTGCCAAATATTGCTTTCATCTGAAATAATCTCTATAGGCTTTGTAAAGGTGCTTTCAGGATACATTTTACCTGCAAAAGCCTTGCCTATCTTTACAAGCTTCAGCATATTCTTTTTTGGGTCCTTGTAAATGTACTTAAAAAGTCTGTTGCCGACCTTGTGAAGTACCTTGCTTTTTGTTTGTGCCATTGCTGTCCTTTCCTACATTACCTCAGGTGCGGTAATTTTTAGCATTGTTAAGATGTTTTTGATGGTATCCTTTACGGCGGTGCACAGATACAGCCTTGCCTGCATTAATCCCTCGTCGTCGCACATTACCCTTTGCGCGTTGTAAAACTTGTGAAAAAGTGTGGCAAGCTCAACAACATAATGAGTAATTTTTGCAGGGTCATATGATTTTGCCGCCGTTATTACCTCGTCTGTAAGCGCAGACAGGTGGCGTATAAGCTCCCTTTCCTCATCACTGTTAAGACGTGAAAGCTCATTGTCATTAGGATTTCTCAATTCAACACCCTGTTCCTGTGCCTTTTTAATAATTGAGCATATGCGCGCATGGGCATACTGAACATAGTAAACAGGGTTTTCACTGGATTTTTTTGCTGCCAATTCAAGGTCAAAATCAAAATGGGAGTTTGGCTCACGCAGATTAAAGAAAAATCTCGCCGCGTCCAAGGGAACCTCGTCAATAAGTGTGTTAAGGGTTATTGCCTTACCGGAGCGCTTTGATAGCTTTATGGTTTCTCCGTCACGAACAAGCCTTACCATCTGCATAATTACAATGTCAAGCCTGTCGGCGTCAAGTCCCAGCGCAGTTAAAGCCGCCTTCATCCTCGGCACATAGCCGTGGTGGTCTGCACCCAGAACATCGATTGCCTTGTCATATCCGCGTGTAACAAGCTTGTTGTAATGGTAGGCAATGTCAGGCACAATGTAGGTTGGAAGACCGTTTGCACGGATAAGCACTATATCCTTATCATTGCCAAATTCCGATGCTTTGAACCATAAAGCACCGTCCTGCTCATATGTTACACCCTGTTCCTTGAGGGCATTTATTATTTTGTCCACAGAGCCGTCGTTATGGAGAGTTGACTCCCTGAACCATTTATCATAGGTAATTCTGTATCTGCCCAAATCCCTTTCAAGACCTGCAATATTTATTGGCAGAGCATAGTCAACAAGTGCCTTTCTTCTTTCCTCGGACGAGGCATTAAGGTATTTGTCGCCGTATTCCTTGATAAAATTTTCCGCATGCTGTGTAATATCCGCACCGTGATAAGCATCCTCAGGCATTTCAACATCATCGCTGAAATGCTGAAGATATCTTACCTCCAACGACGTGGCAAATTTCTCTATTTGGTTACCTGCGTCATTTACGTAAAACTCACGGCTTACATCATAGCCTGCCCAGTCAAGCACGGACGCAAGGCAGTCACCGATAGCTCCGCCCCTTGCGTTGCCGATGTGCATAGGACCTGTGGGGTTTGCCGAAACAAATTCCACAAGCACCCTTTTGCCTTGGCCGTAGTCCGATTTTCCGTAGTCCTCACCACAGGCAAATATATCCTTAAGAATTTCACTGTAAAAGTCTTGGGACAAAAAGAAATTTAAAAATCCCGGACCTGCAATTTCAACCCTTTCAAATAAAGTACCGTTCAAATCAATATTATCCACAATGCTCTGTGCAATCATTCTCGGTGCTTTTTTAAAGCATTTTGCACCCGCCATTGCAATATTGGAGGAAAAGTCGCCGTTTGCCTTGTTTGCAGGCACCTCAATAATAAACTGAGGGATTTCCTCATTAGGCAAATCACCTGCGTTAATTGCTGAATTTACGGCATCAATAAGCCTTTGCCTTAATACGTTTTCTGTTTCCTTAACTATTTTTGACATCCTGTTACTCCTGATTTTTTCTGAAAGTCATTTTAACCTCATTGCGTGATGCAAGAGCGCCGTTAATATCAATATCGTATGAAAATAAAAAATGACCTTTTTCATCTGCATATTCGTGTTCAATGGTATGACCTGATATACCCATCAGTATATCGCCGAACTCCGTGCCGTACCTGCATAAATTACGCTTGGATTTTTCAATAATTAAGCAGGAATTAAAGGCTCCTGAGCGCGTCATTTCCACTGATTTTTCGTTTTTGTCAATTTTTACGCAAACCCTTATGGGCTTTGTGGGAGGCTCCTGCTCCTCCGAATATCTTATTACATAGGCGTCATTTTGCTCCTCAAGGATACCCACGGTGGTAAGCTCCATTTTGTCCCTTTGGTTATCAATTTTTTGAGTGCCTACAATTTCCAAAAGTATTTCGTCCATATTTTTTGTTATCCGATATTATTTTGCTATTATTTTGCAAATCAGATTTTGCCTCCGCGTTCAAGGGCAAGACCGATAAGCCTGTTAATTAATTCTTTGTATGGTACTCCCGCAGCCTCAAAAAGCTTGGGATACATACTGATGGGGGTTTGACCGGGTATGGTGTTAATCTCATTTAGCAAAACTCTGCCGTCATCCTTTGTGACAAAAAAGTCCACACGAGCCATTCCCTCGCAACCAAGTGCCTTGTATGCCTTGACAGCCTGAGCCTTTACCTCGTTTCGCTTTTCCTCAGGTATTTCTGCGGGTATGTGAAGCTCTGACTGAGGATTATTGTATTTTGCGTCAAAATCATAAAATTCCGCAGCCGCAATAATTTGGCCAACCTCGGCAGCAATGGGATTATTGTTGCCCATTACGGCACACTCAACCTCAAAGCCGTCAATAAATTCCTCAAGCACGGCCTTTTTGTCCTCTTTAAAAGCAATGTCCATTGCCTTGATAAGCTCTTCCTTGCTGTGAGCCTTTGATATTCCTACAGACGAGCCTGCGTTTGCCGGTTTAACAAAAATCGGCAAGCCCAGCTTTTCTATTGCACTGTCAAGAAGTGCGTCTGCATTGGCGGAGTATTCATACCTGCTGATTGCACACCACTTTGCCTGACTGATTTCAAATGCGTCAGCCACAGCATTTGCCACGGCCTTATCCATACATACGCCGGAGGAGGTGGAATCACAGCCGACGAAGGGTATCTGCGCCATTTGCAGAAGTCCCTGTACCGTTCCGTCCTCGCCGTTTTTTCCGTGAAGAACAGGGAATACAACATCAAGCCTGATGATTTCCCCCCTTGATGTAACCAAGCCGTGAACAGATGTGTCAGGGGAAATAAATGCAGGAACAAGATTTTTTGAATATATCCACTTATCCTCAGGCAAAAGGTTAATGTCGTCATTAAAGATAAACCATCTGCCGTCCTTTGCAATACCTATAAGCACAACATTATATTTGCTGTAATCCAAATTTGATATTATTCCTTTTGCGGAAATACAGCTTATATCGTGCTCGGAGGAAACACCGCCGAAAATAATTCCCAGAGTAATTTTGCTTTCCATAGGACAATCAACTCCCAATAATTATTCATAATATTGTATCATAACCAAATTAAATAATCAACACTATAAATAATAATTAAAAATTTAGTGACAAATGACAATGTGAATGTTATAATAACATAAATTAGGGGTATAGTGAATAAAACGGCACTTTACTTTTAGGACACATACATTAATAATTTTACAGGAGACAGATATGGAAATAAGCGAAGTATTCAGAATAATTGAAAAGCAGCTTGAAAAAACAAATACCGAACTGAATTTCAAAAAGGATAATGAAACGGAAAACAGTATCACTTTTTCAGGAGATAAGGGTATTTACAGAGTAGTATATGACGGCAGTGCAGGCATTATGTCCTTTGAGTGTGCATATGAAAACAGTGAAAATGCAGAGTTTAATACAATTTCACGCAGTCTTTTTGACACACAGTCATATGACGAGCGCGACGCTAAATCCCTTTCAAACGAAATAGATGATGAAATTCAATCTCTGTTTAATGCAAGAAAAAAGGTAAATCTTGATAAGGTTAAAATGCCAAAGGCTGTTTCAAGAACAAAGGCTAAAAACGGCGTTATCAGCTATGATGCCGATTCCCTGGCAAACCGTTTCGGCACCATGTTCCCTGAAACAAAGGACGCAATAAAGGAGAATATTGCCTTGTACGGTGAATTTTTGCCGGAAACATTTTTTACTGAAATCGGCTCAAAAAAGGTAATTGATATTATTGCAAAGGGCTCAGAGACAGAGTGTAAAAAGCTCTTTAAGATGCTTAATGAGGTTTATGAGGACGGCACTAATGAGGTGCAGGATATAATCGGTGTAACCATTCTCGGTGAAATGAAAAACGACCCTAAGCTTATGGAAACTGCGGACAAGTATATGTCCGAATATATGTCAGGCCCTGTACACGAGATTAACAAGCTTTTGAGAAAGGAAAATAAATTAACAAGAAGGCTTAAAAATCCGCCTCCCTACAAGCCCAAGAAGAAAAACAGTAAT
>CAMBQD010000077.1 GCA_945869905.1 uncultured Clostridia bacterium
TCCCTTAAACTTCCTGTGCTTATGAACAATATAGTTAAGTATGAAAAAGCCGAGAATACACCAAACGCTTTCATAAAGAAAGGTAGGGTGAACAGGCATGGTGGGGTCAACCTCTATTCCCTTTGAGGCGAGAGTATCGGCACTTGCCTCAAGGGTTTGCTGTATTTTAAGGCTCCACATTCTGAAGGGAGCGGTGGAGGTATTTACACCGAAAGCCTCCTGATTAAAGAAATTGCCCCAACGTCCTATACCTTGTCCAATCAAAAGTCCCAAGGCACCTAAATCAAGCAAATTCGGAAAATTGATTTTACCGATTTTACAGCCTATTGCGGCACCGATAAGCGCACCGATTATGCCGCCGTAAATGGCAATACCGCCGTTCCAAATCTGTGGTATTTCGATAAGGTGGTCCTTGTAGTATGACCATTCAAACATAACGTAATACGCCCTTGCACAGATTATTCCGAAAATTGTACCCCATATCAGTACATCTGTCATACCGTCAAGGCTCATTTTCCACTTATAGGCCATTCTGCCGCCGTACAAAACGGCAAGCACAAAGCCCACGGCAATAATAATGCCGTACCAATGGACATCGTATCCGAAAATTGTAAAGGCAACCGATGGCAAATCAAAATCAATACCCAGTCCCTCAAAATAAACTCTTGTGTAATTACTCATTTGACGTCTCCTTCACCACTGACAAAGCACTGTATTCCTCCTGCAGCATATCAGCCAGTCTGTTTTCTATATCCAGCTTTGTTACTGTCCTGTAAATTTCCTGAGCATCAAAAACAGAATAGCCGCTGAAATAAGCATTTATAAAGCCGTTGGCAATTGAGTCAATATCGTTATATTCCATAATTTCTCTGCCGTAAAGCAAACGTCTTGCAGACTCAAATTGCTCATCGTCAATGCCGTTTTCCTTCAGCCTTTTAACTGCATTTTTTATCTCCTTTGCAACTGCCTTTGGGTTTGAGCTTTCCCCGTCAAAGGTTACCGCCTCATATCCGTAGCCAATAAAATACTCCTTTGAAAAGGTGGTATTTATAAGTCCCTTTTCAAACAAATCACGGTAAAGCTCAGATGTATCGCCTGCAAGAATTTCAAGAAGAATTGTAACCTCCGCAATTTTTCTGATATCCTGCATGGGCTTTTCACACCTTTCCTTGTAGCCAAAGGAAAATACAGGCATACTCATAGCCAGATTATATTCACAGTAGCTGTCAACAATCTCTCTCGGCTCGTTTTCAAAGGACCGTTCAATTTCCAGAGAAGGTGCATCCTTCAACATTCTGTCACATACGCCAAGCACCTGCTCAGTCGTAACATTTCCCACCACCGCAAGGCACATATTGTGCAGGTTATAAAAGGTGTTGTAGCAATCGTAAAGCAGCTTATCCGTAATTTGCGAGATAGACTCAACAGTGCCTGCAATATCAATGCGTACAGGATGATTGTGATAAAGAAGCCTTAAAAGATTAAAGGTACTCATCCAGCCTGCAACATCATAATACATTGTAATTTCCTGACCGATTATGCCCTGCTCCTTTTCCACTGTTTCCTTGGTGAAATAAGGATGTGTAACAAAATCAAGAAGTATCTCCAGTGAGTCCTCAAAATTATCACTGCACTGAAAAAGATAACAGGTTTTGTCAAAGGAGGTATAAGCATTTGCCGACGCTCCTGTTTTTGCATAACGTGCAAAGGCGTCCAAATCCTCGCTTTCAAAAAGCTTGTGCTCCAGAAAATGAGCTATTCCCTCAGGTACGGTTGTCCATTCATTACTGTCCGATCGCTTAAACCTTGTGTCAATGGAGCCGTACTTAGTGCCGAACACCGCATAGGCTGAGGAGTAATTCTCCTTTGGCATAACAAATATCTTAAGACCGGATTTATGGTCAATTTCATAATATTTTTCGCCCAAAGCGGCTGATTTTATTTCCTTCATTATTCTGCCTCCCTTGGTGCTGTGAGCTTATAAACGGTATCGAGAGATAAAAGCTGTGCGCACTTGATAACGTCCTGCATTGTTACGCTGTCATTTTCCTTAACGGACTGCTCCGGGGCTTTAATGCTGCTCTCGGTTATCTGATTTGAATACCAATTTTCTATCAGCTCCGGAGTATCGTTTACCGCGGTAATGGCGTCACGCAGTGCCATTTTAGAGGAAACAAATTCCTCCTCAAAATTGCCGTTTTTTATTTCCTCAAGCTGATGCAGAATTTCTTTAACAGCCTTGTCCATATTTTCCTCGTTGCAACCGCACTGAATCATAATGCAGCTTTTCTGCCTGGTATAACGAGCCGAGCAGTAATAGCAAAGGCTCATTTTTTCACGTACATTTGCAAAAAGCTTTGAATAAGGGCCACCGCCGAAAATATCGCAGAAGGTACGCATTGCGGGGGTCAGCTCGTCCTGCGGCTTAAGATTAACGCGAAAGCCCAAAACAAGCTTTCCCTGATTAACATCTATACGCTCTGTCTTTTCCTTAACATTTTTACATTCCGGCACAAATACTGTTTCGGGCAATGGAGCATAATCTCTTTTTACCGAAGAAAATACTTCCTTAAGGTGAATTGCCGCGGATTCAATATCTGCACTGCCTACTACGGTTACCATAATTTTTGCTTTTTCCACTGCGTTTTTCCAAGCGGTGAAGACATCACCTGCAGTTATTTTTTCAACATCATCCGCAGTACCGTATCTGTCAACACCATATGGCTCGTCGGCAAACATCAGTGCCTCCGCCTGTCTTAAAACGTAAATTCTTTTTTCATTTTGCTCCGACTCTATTTTCTCTGTCAGTATGCGTTTTTCAGACTCAATATCCTCTTCAAAAAATTCTCTGTTGTCATTAAGCCTTGGCTCAAACAAAAGAGAGGTCAACAGCTTGATACACTCCAGGGAAATACTGCTGTTATCAAGGGAAAACCTGTCGTCAAGGCTTGTGACGCCTAACTTAAGCACCTGTGCCTCGCCTACCTTTGATACAACGGCAGACAGTGACGCACCATACAAATAGGCAAGCCTTTTATTTAACAGTGACAGGCTTGGATAAGCCGCACTTTTTCTTGAAAGCAAATTTATCATCAGTGCATTTACGGACGCCGTTTCCTTTTTTAGGGGAAGTGCAAGACTTATTGCAATTTCGTTTGTTTTAAATCGGTCAGCCTTTACACCCAGCAGTGTTACACCCTGCACAATTTCTATTTTGTTAAAGCTCAATTTTTATTCCTCCGTGGTTTATACCGATATCCTTATTAATATAACATATTATTACCAAAATTTCCACATATTATTTATTACTAAAGTAACAAATAAAGCAGTGCAAGAATAAGGGTATTGTCTGCCCCCTCCTTTGACAAAAGCAAAATTAATGCAAGTATGATAAAAAATGATTTATCCTGTTCCTCCTCCTTTTCTTCAGGAGGCATAAAAGAGGTTTCCTTTTTGTCTGTTTTCTCGTTTTTTTGATTGCCTTTATTTTCATTTTTCTCCTGCTCGGTAAATTTTGCGGCACGGCTTTGCATTTCCTGCACACGCCTTTTTGCCGCAAGTATATCCGATTCCGAAAACTGTGCCATTAAAACAACTCCCTCAAAAGCGGCAAAACCTCAAAAAGCTGCATAATTCTTAAAGCCTGGTCAGCCTTATTCTGCGTCTGCGGATTAAGATGGGGCTTAAGTGCCATTATTAAATCGGCATTTTTGCTTTTTGTATTCTTCATTTTGTCAAATATTGTCTTTGCTTTCATTATCATATCAAAGTCTATATTGTCAATTCCGCCTGCAAGTGACAGTGGGTTTGAAATATCCGCATTACCCTTTTGCACATCATTTGAGCCGTTGCTGAGCTTAGCTTGATTTTTCTGTACCTCCTCACCTAAAATAGATGAGGCGACACCCTTTAGCATATTTATATCGTCAGCACTCAGACTGTTGATAATATCGTTAAGGTTATCCATATCATTTGCCTTCCATTAATTTTTTCATAAGCTCCTTTGCCTGCGGAGTTGACAAAAGCTTTTCGGCAGCCTCCTTGTTTGTCAAAACATTTTTAAGCTTCTGTGAAGCGTCTGCCGATAGATTTTTGTTAATAAAGTCATCAAGATTTCCGTTATCTGCCGCCTGCTTCATTTTCTCCACATCAATGCCTGTTTTCTCACGGGCATTTTTCATAAAATTGTTCATATCCTTACTGTTCATTGAAATAATCTCCCCTTTATTGTATAATCTAATATAATCTATGAAAGAGGACGGTGTTTTATGAATGAGAATTGTAGTAATGTCAGATTCCCACAGAGCAACGGGAAATTTATTTGAAATTGTTGAAAAGCATATTAATACAACGGATTTGTTTATATTCTTAGGCGACGGAGAAAATGATTTTGACGATGTGTTGGCACTTTATCCCGATTTAAAATACGAAAGAGTTTCAGGCAACTGCGATTGGTATTCAACCTATCCCCTGTACAAATCAATCACCGCACAGGGCAAAAAAATATTTTTCTCCCACGGTCACCCATTCCACGTAAAATTCGGATATGATGAAATAATAAGGGCGGCAAGGACTGAAAAAGCTGATATATGCCTTTTCGGTCACACTCACAATCAGTACACAAATTATGACGACGGATTATATATTATGAATCCCGGCGCAGTTCGTGACGGCAAATACGGTATGATAGACATAACAAAATCAGGGATAATGCTGATACCTGCAAAATTATAGAAAAAAGGCGGATTGATTTCAATCCACCTTAATTTTTATACTATTCCGCCGTTTACGCCAAGCACCTGTCCGGTGATGTAGCTGCTTTGGGTAAAAAACAAAACCGCCTCGGCAATCTCATTTGGTGTGCCCAGCCTGCCCATAGGCACTTCGTTTTCCAGCTCTTTTTTGTCAAACTGACTGTTCATACGGGTTTCAATAATACCGGGTGACACGCAGTTGACAGTTATACCGCTGGGTGCAAGCTCCTGTGCCAGTGCTTTTGTAAGGCCGATAACCGCCGCCTTGCTCATTGAGTATGCAACCTCACAGGAGGCACCTGTCTGCCCCCACATTGAAGAAATATTTATTATTGCTCCGCTATGCTTTTTAAGCATTGACTTAAGTGCAAGCTTACAGGTGAAAAAATATGACTTTGCATTAATATCATTTACAAGGTCATAATCCTTTTCATCTGTATCATTTATCATTTTAACAAGGCTTATACCGGCATTATTCACCAGTACATCAATATCACCCACGGTATCAAAAAGCCGTTCAATATTTGACATCTTGGACAAATCACACTTAACGGCAGTAACGCCGCTGTAATCCACAGGAGTGCCATTATACGTTACAAAAACATCGTATCCTTTGCTCATAAACAGCTTTGCAGTGGCTTTGCCGATACCTGTTGCACCGCCTGTAATCAAAATCCTTTTCATAAAATCACCAAAAAGATTATACCACCTGATGTTGTATTTTTCAATGATATAGGTTATAATTAATTCAATACAGTTAGAGGTGTGGTTATGGAAAAGGAATTTTACACAATATCCGTATATGTGGATGAAAATGAAAATTTAATCGGTATCCCCTGCGGAGAAAGTGATGAATACGGCATTGCAGATATCGACAAGGTGGTGCTTT
>CAMBQD010000078.1 GCA_945869905.1 uncultured Clostridia bacterium
GGCAGTTTTACCGGAAACCTTACCCTCCTCTGCCGCAATCTGATGCATAACAGAATCAGGATTTTCCTCCATTGCTTTTTTAGTCTGTCTTATGAGTGCAGTTGCAGACGCATATGCCTCCCAGCAGCCCTTACGTCCGCAGGTACACTGCTCACCGTCAACCATAATTACCATATGTCCGCACTCGCCGCCGGCAAAGTTAACTCCGTTTACAATTTTACCGTCAACAATAATACCTGATCCTACGCCTGTACCAAGTGTAACGGCAACAAAATCCTTTGCACCGTTTCCCACGCCTGCATATGCCTCGCCTAAAGCCGCGCAGTTTGCATCATTTTCAATATAAACCTTTTCTACACCCAATCTGTCAATAATCATCTGCTTTGCAGGGACATTAGTGAACGAAAGGTTGTTGGCAAATTCAATCATGCCCTCACCGTTAACGGTACCCGGTGTACCCATGCCTACAGACTCAATGTCATCCATTGTAAGGCCTGCCTTTTCAACAGACTCAATTGACACCTTTGCGATATCGTCAAAAATCTCATTGGCACTTCTCGGACTGTTGGTGGGCGTCTTTGAGCTTGCAACAATCTCGTATTTTTCGTTTACAACGGCAGAAACAATATTTGTTCCCCCAAGGTCAATACCAATACTGTACATAAATTTTCCTCCAAAACTCATAAATTATTTTATCATTCCTGCCAAATGTCAACTTCCTTATCCTCTGGCTTAATATCCTCCATACCTAAGCTGTGCATAAGGTCCTTTGCGGCATTGTATCCCATTTTTTTCTGACGGTTGTTCATTGCCGCAGTTTCAACAATAACGGCAAGATTACGACCGGGCGTGATAGGCACTGTTATTGCAGGCACCTTTACATTAAGAATATTTGCATATTCGTTGTCAAGCCCGAGCCTGTCATATGCCTTTGTTGAGTCCCACGCCTCAAGCTGAATAACCATATCAATTTTTTCACTGGGCTTAACGGCACCCATACCGAAAATACGTCTGGCGTCAATAATGCCTATACCGCGCAGCTCAATAAAATGCCTGATATTTGACGGGGAGTTACCCATTAGGGTTTTATCGCTGATTTTTCTTATCTCCACTGCGTCATCTGCAATAAGCCTGTGTCCTCTTTTTATAAGCTCAATGGCGGCCTCGCTTTTTCCGGCGCCGCTTTCACCTGTGATAAGTACGCCCTCGCCGTAAACCTCAACAAGCACACCGTGCCTTGTTATTCTGGGAGCAAGCTCCTGGTTAAGATAAGCAATAAGTGCGGCAAGGAAGGGAGATGTTTCCTCCTCTGTTTTCAGCAACGGCACCTCATATTTTTTACAGGCGTCAACAAAATAGTCCGGAATGTCCAAGCCCCTTGTGATAACGGCTGCCGCAGGCTTAAGGCTGAGCCAATAGCCCAGAGCTTTGTTTCGCTCCTCGTCATTCATATTAAGCAAAAATCCCAGCTCTGTCCAACCTAATATTTGAATACGCAATGAATCGAAATAGTCGGTATATCCTGTCAAAACAATACCGGGCCTGTTAATCTCGGCACTTTTTATTAGTATTTTATCTGCCGGCTTTGGAAGATAAACCACATCAAGATTATGATTATCAATAATTTTTTCAAGTGGTACGGAATAGCCCTGGCTCATATATCTCCTCCTATGGTACCCTAAACAATATACATTAACTATTATAAATTATTGTTATAACTTTATCAAGGAATTTTTTGCATAAATTAACAATAGATAAATTATTTTTATGTGATATTTACATCTTAGGTCATTTGTGATAAAATCTGCTTAATAATTGAAATGAAATTGAGGCATAATTTTGAAGGATAAATTAAAAGTCGGCTTAGGCTCAGACGCATTTCCTCCCACCACAGACGGGATAAGCAATGTTGTTCAGAACTACGCTCATCAAATAAGCCGCGGATTAGGCGAGCCGGTTATCATAACCCCCAAAAACCCTAATCAGCAGGACTGCAAATATGATTACGAAATATTTAGGTATAAGAGCTGGTGGATTCCGTCAAAGGAGGGCTATAGCATCGGCTGGCCGTTTAAGGATGAACTGCATCAGGCAATTATCAATATGAATTTTGATATACTTCATTCACACGCGCCGCTGGCAACCAGCTATTATTTTCGACGTGTTGTGGAAAAGAAAAAAATACCCGTTGTCCTTACCTATCACACAAAGTATGAATACGATATTGACAGACGTGTACCCACAAAGCCTGCAAAGGATTTTGCATATCATTTTTTGCTTAATAATATCAATGCGGCGGATGAGGTTTGGGTTACAAGCAACGGCACCGTTGACTCTCTGCGCAAGCTGGGATATGAGGGAGATTATATCTTAATGCCCAACGGATGCGATATGCCTGTAGTAGCAGTGTCTGAAAATGAAATAAAAGAGCTGAAGCAAAAGCTGAATATAGCGCAAAATGTTCCCGTATTTATTTACAGCGGCAGAATGATTTGGTACAAAAATATACGCCTTATCTTAGATGCCTGTGCCAAGCTCAAACGTGACGGCAGGGAGTTTAAGCTGATTATGCTTGGCTTCGGTGCAGATGAAAATGCCATCAAGCGTTACATTAATAAATTGGGCTTGTGGAATAATGTAATATGGACAGGTAAAATAATCGACAGAAGAACAATTCAGGAATATTACATCGTTTCCGATATTCTTCTTTTCCCCTCCGTATTTGATACAAACGGACTTGTGGTAAGGGAGGCGGCCTCTGCGGCAACGCCAAGCCTTTTAGTGCGCGGAAGCTGTGCAGCTGAAGGAATTACCGACGGCGAAACAGGATTTTTGTGTATGGAAAGTGCCCACTCAATAGCATCAACTCTTGAAAAAATTGCCGACAACAAGGAATTAATCAAAAAGGTCGGCGGCAATGCCCAGTCTGACATATATATAAGCTGGGAGGATGCAGTAAAAAAAGCATATGACAGATATCATATTGTAATAGATAACTTCAATATAAAAAACAATTTATAAAATGAAAGGTCTGATATAACTTTAATTCGTTATGTCAGACCTTTTTTCGTGTCACAAAACATATAACCGCATAGAATAAAAAAGAAATAAAAGGAGTGACACTATGTTTAATTATGTAAAGAAATTGCAATACCCTATTAATATAAAAAAGCCTGACCCCAAAGCCGCCGCAATAATTATTTCACAATACGGGGGACCTGACGGAGAATTAGGAGCCTCCCTAAGATACCTGTCACAACGCTATTCAATGCCCTACCCTGAGCTAAAGGGTTTATTGACTGACATAGGAGTGGAGGAGCTGGGGCATCTTGAAATGATAGGTACAATGGTGCATCAGCTAACAAGAAACTTGACAGAGGACCAGATTGAAAAAAGCGGCTTTGCACCGTACTTTGTTGACCATACAACAGGCGTTTATCCAACCTCTGCAAGCGGTTCGCCTTGGAATGCCGCAGGTATGCAGGTAAAAGGCGATACAATTGCAGACCTTAATGAAGACCTTGCGGCAGAGCAAAAAGCCCGCGTAACCTATGATAATATACTAAGACTTGTGGATGACCCGGATATCATTGAGCCAATAAAATTCCTACGTGAACGTGAAATAGTCCATTATCAACGCTTCGGCGAAGGTTTGAGGCTGGTGACAGATAGGCTTGACAGCAAGAATTATTATTTGACTAACCCGAGCTTTGACAAATAAATCAAGTATGGACACTGATTATCAGTGTCCTTTTTTGCTATTTCATATCGCAAAATCAAAATTGATTTACAAAGCTATTTGTATGTGATATTATGTTTTTAGCATTGGAGTACAATAATATTTTAATAGCCAAATAAAGAGAAAGCAGAGGAGTATATTATGCCAAAAAGCAGTCAAAAAAAGATTGATTATAACAAGGAATATAACAAAAACAACAACTATGCAAATCAAAAACGATACCACGATACACACCCAAGCAATACATATGGTTTAGGCAATAAAGAATAATCCGAACCTGCCAAAAATGCAGTATTCAAGCGACTTTTGTATTTTTCACTGTTGCCTTGCGTCAGCAAGGCTTCCATCTCAAAATCCAAAATTCATCTTTACTTCAAGCATTTTTGGTCTGCGAGTTTAAATTGTGCTGATTTGTTCTTAATCAAGGCATAAAAACGCAGGAATACTTTATGTATTCCGAGTATTTTTAACACAGAGTAAGGGCAAATCAGCCAATTTAAACCATGGTTCGGATTGCTCTTCATTGCCTAAGGGTATTCTTGCACGAAACAGATATCATTGAGCAGCTTGAAGGTCAAACGAACAAATCCGGCTATATTATGGACTTAATTAGAGCCGATATTGAAAGGCAGAAAGAGCATAAATAAAACAATTCAAATATTCTTTAAACAACGAATAGACCTCATAAAAATTGTAAAACATAAAAACTACTAATTAAAATCTGTGATTGGTTGGACATAACAATAACCGATTTCTTTGATACCGAAACCTTTAGAAATCTTGAACAGGAAATCAAATGATACAGCCGGCTTTAAAAACAGTCGGATTTTTGTTTTCAAAGAATTTTTCAAGAAATTTTGAAAAATATCCTGACTTGTTGATGATATTCTTTGCAAGGTGCTTTCTGTCAAGAAAAGAAAGTTCAAAATCAAATATATCTGAACACAAAATGAGACCGCCTACACAATGTAAGCGGTCTTTGCCTATTTAGAGTTAGTTTGACAAACTGAGATTTGTTGTTGCCTTTGTAACGATAAAACTCCAATTTTACGGACTATTTGAGTGTTCCGTAATGCTCATCTGTAACCGGCTCTAACCATTCGCTTGAGCAATCCTTGCCCGGCACTTCTATCGCAAGATGAGAAAACCATGAATCCGGTGCAGCACCGTGCCAATGCTTAATCTCCGGCGGGATATTGATACAGTCGCCGGGATTCATTTCAACTGCATCTTTGCCCCATTCCTGATAGTAGCCTCTTCCTGCAACACAGACAAGTATCTGACCGCCGCCATTTTTTGCGTGATGAATATGCCAATTATTCCTGCAACCCGACTCAAAGGTAACATTATAAATTCCCACCTGACTTGTTGATATGGGATAAAGATAGCTTTGACCTGTAAAATATTTTGCAAAAGCGTCATTAGGCTCTCCGATAGGAAAAATCATTTCCGACTGATGACTTGCTTTTGGACTGTTAAAGTTAGCATTTTCCTGCCAAATCTCCTTTGCAAGATTAAAAACCGCCCATCCCTTTGGCCATCCCACATAAAAAGCCACATGTGTAATAATTGCAGCGATTTCTCTCTGCGTAACGCCATGATTCTTTGCATTGAGCAAATGATATTTGAGTGAAGAATCCGTAATACCCGAAGACATAAGTGCGACCACCGTGATGATACTTCTCGTCTTCACATCAATGTCATTATTATTCCAATTTTCCCCAAAGAGAACATCATCATTAAAATGAGCAAACTCCGGTGCAAACTCACCGAGAGCTTCTCGACCTGCTGGTTGCACTAATTTTTCCATAATACCAACCTTCTTTCCCGATACTATCTTCATCTCTTACAG
>CAMBQD010000079.1 GCA_945869905.1 uncultured Clostridia bacterium
TTATATTTTGCAGTTTTTTTAGCTTTAATTCCATTGATTTACCTATTGTGATTTGTTATAATGGCAAATAGGTGATTAAGATGAAAACGGTGAAAAAAATTACGGCACTATTGCTTTGCATAATATTATCAGTGACGGCTTTGGCAGGATGCTCAAAGTCAGACATAATTGATTTTATCTACCCCTTTAACGGCGATATCGTCAGCTTTGACCCTCAGGTTGCCTCCACATCCGACGAATTTTTAATTGTGGAAAACTGCTTTGAAGGACTTGTGAGAGTATTGGACGACGGTACTGTTCAATCAGGTGTGGCGGAAAGGTGGAGCATCAGCGACGACGGACTGACATACACCTTTTATTTGAGGAAAGGCGCAAAGTGGAACGTACAGAGTAAAAATCCCGAAAATCCCACGGCGGCTCAAAAGCTTATGGGTAATGACTTTAATCCGGATATTACTGCCAATGACTTTGTTTTTGCACTCAGGCGTGCAGTTGACCCAAACACAGAATGTCCCCTGTTTTCATCAGTAGCCAACATAGTTAACGCCGGTAAAATCCATTCCGGAAAAATGTCCGTTAACAAGCTGGGTGCAAGGGCAATTGACGATTACACCCTTGAAATCAAGCTGGCTTCACCTGACGAAGACTTTATGTCCACCTTGTCAACTGCTGTTGCCATGCCCTGCAATGAGGATTATTTTTATGCCACTAAGGGCAGATACGGACTTGGGCTTGACTACACAATATTTAACGGTCAGTTTTACGTCAACTCAATCCTTGAGGCGTCATATATCCTTGACAGGAACGAACAGTATGTGGGCGACTATCCCTCTGCCGTATCCGATATAACGCTTAACATAATTAACGAGGAGTCGGACATTCCGAAAAATCTGAAAAGCGGCTACTATGACTGTGCTTACATAACCGGTGCGGAATACGAGGCACTTAATGATGACAGCATTACCGCAGAACCCTACTCCAATAAAATGTGGGCATTTGTATTTAACAAAAACAAACAGCTTTTCAGCAGTAAGGAGCTGCGTCAGGCAGTATGCCTGAGCATTTCCGACGCTGATTTGGAAAAGCACACATATCTTACCAAAGCAAATTCCTTTACTCCTCCAAGCTGTGTAATAGGAGGCAGTAACGCAAATGAAGCAATCGGCAACACTGTCGTTAAGCAGGATACAGAAAAAGCCAAGGAGCTTTGGAAAAAGGGACTTGAGGATACAGGATACAGTGTAGCCGACATCACCATCATTGTTACCGAAGGCATGGAGGATATTGCAAAGCAGCTTGTACAGGGCATACAGGGCAGTATCGGTGAAATCACAAATTACGGAAATGACAAAAAAATATCTTTCTCACTTAAGCTTAACGTCCTTAGCAAGCAGGATTTTGACACTGCCTTTGCAGGCGGTGATTATGACATTGCACTCTATCAGTTTGAGGCAAGCAGTCACAGTGCACCTGCATTTTTAAGTGACATAATCAAGGGCAACTACGCAGGAGAAATCGACGGTATTGAAAAAGCACTGAAAAAAGCGCAAACGGCTAATGCGTCAAGCACTGCCGACGCCTGCAGAGAATGTGAAAAGGTGCTTATGAAGGATTATTCGGTAATGCCGGTGCTTTTTGAATCGTCATATTATGCACAGGCAAAGGGAGTCAGCGGCGTGCAGTTTCATGCAGGCAGCGGAAGGGTAAGCTTTGTAAATGCAACGAGAGAAAATTAAAACAGCTATATGCTGGATTTTGGTAATTACCTGTATGGGAGTTATCTTTTGGCTTTCATCCAGAACTGCGGATCAGTCCTCACTGCAAAGCGGTGCCATATTACAGTGGCTTACAAGGATTTTCGGCACGGGATTTTTTACCGATTTTATTGTGAGAAAATCCGCTCACTGCCTTGAATACACAGGTCTTTGCCTATTGTTTAACATAGCCCTTTTTCAGACAAAGAAAAAAAGAAAGCCCATCCTTTCAATCGTATTTTCATCACTTTATGCCGTAACAGATGAAATACATCAGCACTTTATTGAAGGCCGCTCCTGTCAATTTTCCGACTGGGCGATAGATACCTTAGGTGCGGTTTTAGGGGCAATTGCTTTTTTGATTTTATTTGCGGTTATCAGGAAACATATTACAAAAAAGTCAAAATTTGTTGACAGCAAGGATAATTAGTTTATAATATATAAGATAAACGGAAAAGATGCGGAGGAATAAAAATGAATGTTTTAGTATATGACAATGACGAGCAAATCGGTATTGCCGCCGGTAACTATATGTGCGGACAGGTGCTTGCAAAGCCCGATTCCGTTTTGGGCCTTGCAACAGGCTCAACACCGCTTAAGCCCTACGGCCATATGATAAAGCTTTACAAGAACGGTGCAGTTGATTTCAGCAAGGTTACAACCTTTAACCTTGACGAATACTGCAGGCTTGATGTTAACGACAAAAACTCATATCACAGCTTTATGAATGAAAATCTTTTTGACCATATCAACATTCCAAAGGAAAATATTAATTTTCTTGACGGAAATGCTGATGATTTGGAAAAAGAATGTAAAGACTATGAAATGAAAATAAAAAAAGCCGGTGGAATTGATATTCAGCTTTTAGGTATCGGCTCCAACGGTCATATTGCATTTAACGAGCCCTCAGACAGCTTTCAGAGATGGAGCCACGTTGTTGCCCTTAAGGACAGCACCATTCAGGACAACAGCCGTTTCTTTAATTCAATTGAGGAGGTACCAACCCACGCGGTAACAATGGGTATCGGCTCAATTATGCAGGCAAAAAGAATACTTATCATCGCCTTGGGTGAAAACAAGGCAAACGCAATAAAGCAGCTTATTGACGGCAATGTTACGCCTCAGTGCCCTGCGTCTGTGCTTCAATTCCACACGGACGTAACCCTTATGCTTGACAAGGGCGCGGCATCAAAAATCTAAACGGAGGAAACAAAAATGGCAGAAGAAAAGGAAAAGTTTTATATAACCACTCCCATATACTATCCGTCAGGAAATCCCCACATCGGTCACTGCTACACAACGGTTGCCTGTGACTCAATTGCAAGATTCAGACGTATGCAGGGCAAGGACGTTATATTCCTTACAGGCACCGACGAGCACGGTCTTAAAATAGAGCAGAAGGCAAAGGAACAGGGAATAACCCCAAAGGAATATGTTGACAACATTGTTGAAATATTCAAGGATCTTTGGCAGTATATGAATATCAGCTATGACAGATATATCCGCACAACTGACGATTACCATATTGAAACCGTACAGAAGATTTTTAAGGAGCTTTATGACAGGGGGTATATTTACAAGGGTAAATATGTGGGCAAATACTGTACACCCTGTGAATCCTTCTGGACAGAAAGTCAGCTTGTTGACGGCAAATGCCCCGAATGCGGCCGTGATGTTGTGGAGGCTGAGGAGGAGGCATATTTCTTTAAGATGTCACCCTTTGCCAACAGGATTGAAAAGCTGCTGCTTGAAACAGATTATCTTCAGCCCCGTTCAAGGGCAGTTGAGCTTGTGAACAATTTCATCAAGCCCGGCTTGGAGGATCTTTGCGTTTCAAGAACTACCTTCAAATGGGGTATCCCCGTTACCTTTGATGACAAGCACGTGGTTTATGTTTGGGTTGACGCTCTTTCAAACTATATTTCAGCACTGGGATATCTCAATGACAAATATGATGATTTTGACAAATTTTGGCCTGCCGATTTGCATATGGTAGCAAAGGACATTATGCGTTTTCACGCAATTATTTGGCCTGCTATTCTTATGGCACTGGATTTGCCCTTGCCAAAGCATCTTGCCGTACACGGCTGGATTACCTTTAACGGTCAAAAGATGAGCAAGTCAATCGGCAACGTGGTTGACCCCAAGGTGCTTGGTGAGCGTTACGGCGCAGATGCAATCAGATATCACATTCTCAGAGAAATGGCTCTCGGCGCAGACAGCTCCTTCTCCAACGAGATTATGATTAACCGCATAAACTCAGACCTTGCCAATGATTTAGGTAACCTTGTTTCAAGAACCGTGGCAATGGTTGAAAAATATTTCGGCGGTACTCTGCCTGAGAAAAAGCAGAGCGATGAAATTGACAACGAGCTTATTGATATGGCAACCTCACTGCGTGACAAGGTTGCAGACCTTATGGACGAAACTCAGCTTAATAACGCACTTGCCGAAATATTTAAGGTTATTTCAAGAGCAAACAAATATATTGACGAAACTACCCCTTGGATTTTAGGCAAGGACGAGAGTAAAAAGGACAGACTTTCCTGCGTGCTTTACAATCTTTTGGAGGCAATCAGAATTACCACCACACTGCTTTCCTGCTTTATGCCTTCAACAATGCCTAAGGTATGGGAGCAGATTGGTGCCGATGAAGGTTTAATCACCTATGAAAATGCCGCAAAATTCGGCGTTCTTCCTCAGGACGTTACCGTTAAAAAGGGCCCTGCCCTTTTCCCGAGAATTGATTTTGACAAGGAAATAGAGGAACTTAACGCACTTATCAAAAAGCAGGCGGAGGAGGCACAAAAGGCACAGCAAAAGCCGGAAATCGAAGGACTTGCCGAGATTGCCTTTGACGACTTTGCAAAGGTTGAATTACGTGTTGCTAAAATAACCGCCTGTGAACCGATTAAAAGAGCAAAAAAGCTTTTGAAAATAATGGTTAACGACGGCACTGACGAGCCGAGGCAGATTGTATCGGGCATTGCGCCTTGGTACAAGCCCGAGGATTTGGTGGGCAAAAGCGTTATCATTGTTGCAAATCTTAAGCCTGCAAAGCTTTGCGGTGAAATGAGCAACGGTATGCTGCTGGCAGGCGACGTAAGCGAAAATGACGTCAAGGTACTGTTTGTTGACGGTATGCCGTCAGGCACAAAAATAAGATAACAGTGAGGAATAATAATGTATCAAAACATATTTGATACACATTCACACTATGATGATGAAAAATTTAACCCTGACCGAGAAGAATTGATGAAATCACTTCAAAGTCAGGGTGTTTCTCATATAGTTACCTGTGGATGTGATATTGAAACAACACAGTTTAATTTTGATTTGGCACAGCAGTATGATTATGTATACTTTGCCGCAGGCTTTCATCCGGAATGCCTTGAGGGTGCAAGGCAGGAGGATTTGGAAATTATAAAAAAATTTGCACAAAATAAAAAGTGCGTAGCCATTGGCGAAATCGGGCTTGATTATCACTGGATGAGCTCACCCAAGGAAATCCAGCAGGATTTTTTCAAGGCGCAAATTGAGCTGGCAAAGGAGCTGGATATGCCGGTAATTGTCCACGACAGAGAGGCGCACGGCGACACCCTTGATATACTGAAGGCAACTAAGCCAAAGGGTGTGGTGCACTGCTTTTCCGGCTCAAAGGAAATGGCAAGGGAGATAATCAAGCTTGGTATGTATATCGGGCTTAACGGTGTAGTAACCTTTAATAATGCAAGAAAAAGCCTTGAGGTTGTTAGGGAAATACCCATTGAACGCCTTGTGCTTGAAACCGACTGTCCTTATATGGCGCCGGTGCCGCTCAGAGGAACCAGAT
>CAMBQD010000080.1 GCA_945869905.1 uncultured Clostridia bacterium
AAAAAGAGCAACCAAACGGTTGCTCTTTTTTATTTACTGTCCCATTGAAATATAATCAGGTCTGTTTTCATTAAGCTGAATATTTGACTTGCCGTAAATTTTCATCTGCAGCTCATAGGCGTCCTTTGGTATATCTGCAATCCAAATCCAGTTGTTGTAGCTGACGGAGAAATTCTGACCTCCCTTGCAGTTTTCCTCCTTGGGAACATTTACGGAATCAAGCTGATAGCTCAGCCAGCCGTCCCTGAGAGCAAGGTTACCGATTGAAATAATCTCCTTTTTTGTATAGCTGGTCTTGGTATACTGTGAAAGCTGATTAACCATTTTTACGGTGTCTATTGTGCCGGCACTCTTTGCTTTGTTTAAAAGCTCTGTTAAAACGGCCTTCTGCCTGTTTGCCCTTGCGCCGTCGGAGTCAATGTGTCTTATTCTGCAATAGGCAAGTGACTGTATGCCGTCAAGTTTCATAACTCCTTCGCTTCCCTCAAAGGTTTTTTCAATATAAACCTCTCCCACGTCGCCGTAGGTGTATGGGTGATTGTTTATCTCGTTTATCTCTGCCTCTGTGATATTGATATCAACACCGCCCAAGGCGTCAATAATTTTCGGAAAGCTTGCAAAGTTAACCACTGCATATCCGTCAACAGCAATCTTATAATATCTTTCAAGAGTGTGAATATAGGTTTCAAGTCCGCCCATGCTTGCCGACTCGTTTATCTTTCCGTAATGGCCCTCACCGTCAACCTCATAATAAACGTACAAATCACGCAAAACGGAGGTAAGGTGAATTGTGCCTGTGTCAATATTTATGCTGGCAAGTATTGCAGAATCGGCACGTGAAACATCGGATATTTTCTCCTCGCGTGTGTCCTCGCCGATTAAAAGAATATTAAGCACATGGGATGAACGCACGGGGTCACCGTTTTGATACCAGTATTTAAGATATTCCTTATAGCTGTAAACGTCATATGCAGACTGCTCCTCTATAACGGGAAAATCCTCCTGCAAAAAGTCCATTCCATCATAGTACTGCATAACATTGTACTGGTCGTCGTCATCGTCGGCAACATTTTTCAGCACATTATTTATAAAAATACCTGCTGCAATACCGGCAGCAACAATAAGAATTACAAGAATAATTATTACTGCTTTAACTATTTTTCCTTTTTTTGTTTTGAAAAACTTTTCTTTGGCAGGCTTTTCCTCTTTCTCCGGGAAAGGCACCTCGTCAGGTGTTTCGGCAATTTTAAGAATATCTATCATATCGCCGTTTTCCTGCTGTTCTTCCTCAACAGACTCGGCACTGTTCTGCTCCGGCTCTTCATTGTCGACCGGCACGTCATCAGTTTCGGAAACAATATCGGTATCAGCCACAGGGTCCTCCTGCTTTTCTTCGGGTGCTTTCTCTTTAATTTCAAAGCCTTCCTCCGGCACAGGCTCGTTTTCCTCGCCGTCAGACTCAGGCACCGGCTGATTTTCCGTATCCTCCTGCTTTAAAGCTTTTTCCTGCTCTTCTCTGCGTTTTTTCACTTCAGAAAGGATATCGTCTATACTGTATGACTCTTTCTCCAATGGTTACACTCCTCTTTGCAGGTTTTTTGACATTATACAACAAATGGTATTTAATTTCCATAAATAAATTGTAAATAACACTCTTATGTCAAAAACCTTTATTCAGCCTTTCCAGTCATCACTCCTGCGTCAGGCTGTTTTCTTCTGCGTCCTCTGCCTGTAAAGGCTCCTCTTCACTCTCAATTTTATCAACAACGGACAGGGTTGCCACCTTGTCACCGTCATTGATTTTCATAACCTTAACACCCTTTGAAGGTCTGAGGAAGGTGGAAATCTGAGCAGCCGGAGTACGTATGATAATTCCCTCAGAGGAAATCATAATAACATCATTGTCATCATTAACAGGTGCAATCATTGCCACCTTGCCGTACTGCTCGGTACGGTAGTTGATAAGTCCCTTGCCGGCTCTGGACTGGATACGGTAATCGCCAAAGCTGCTCTTTCTGCCATAGCCTGTTTCGGAAACGGTAAGCAGCTCGTAGCCCTCACGCTCAACGGCAAAGCCCACAACATAGTCGCCTTCGCCAAGCTGAATTGCTTTTACTCCTCTTGCAGTTCTGCCGATAAGACGTGCATCTGCCTCCTTAAAGCAAATGCTCATACCGTCGTGAGTTGCAACAATGAGGTTCCTTTCACCGTCGGTGATATCAACCCAGGAAAGCTCGTCGCCCTCGTCAAGATTAATGGCAATAATACCTGTTTTTCTAATGTTGCGGTACTGGTCAAGGGCAGTCCTTTTAATAATACCGTTTCTTGTCACCATACACAGATAGGTTCTGTCCTCTTCCTTTGGCACCTTAACCATTGCACTGACCTGCTCGCCGTTTTCAAGAGGAAGAATGTTAACCACGTTCATACCCTTGCTGGTACGTGAAGCCTCAGGAATTTCATAGCCCTTAAGCTTGAACACCTTGCCCTTGTTGGTGAAAATCATTATGAAGTCGTGGGTAGAGCAGGAGAACATTGTTTTTGCCACATCCTCTTCACGTCTGGTCATACCCATAATACCGCGTCCGCCACGGTTTTGTGACTTATATGTGTCAACGGTCTGGCGTTTCATATATCCCTTTTCGGTAAGTGTAAGGATACATTCCTCAACGGGAATTAAGTCCTCATCCTCCACATCGCCGCTAAAGCCGGAAATTTCAGTCCTTCTTTCGTCACCGAACCTGTCACCGATGGCCCTTGTTTCAGCCTTGATAATATCGTTAATTCTTTCCTCGTGTGCAAGGATGTCAAGGAAATCCTTAATTTTTTCATGAAGCTCGTCTAACTCATTTAATATTTTTTCAATTTCAAGTCCGGCAAGCTGACCAAGACGGTAAGCCACAATTGCACTTGCCTGCGGGTCGTCAAAGCCAAACCGGTCCATAATTGCCTGCTTTGCCTCAGCCTGTCCGCCCTTGCAGGCACGGATGGTTGCAATAACCTCGTCAACAATGTCAATTGCCTTGGCAAGTCCCTCTAAAATATGGGCTCTTTCCTGTGCCTTGTTAAGGTCAAATACTGTTCTTCTTCTGACAATATCCTTTTGGAAGGCAATGTATTTTTCAAGTATTTCCTTAAGGGTAAGCACCTTTGGCACACCGTCGTCCAGCGCCAGTAAAATTGCACCGAAGGTAACCTGCATATCTGTCATTTTATAAAGATTGTTAAGCACAACCTGTGCATTGGCGTCACGCTTAACAACTATTTCAATGTGCATACCTCTGCGGTCGGAATAGTCCTGAACGTCGGCAACGCCCTCAAGCCTTTTTTCCTTTACCAGCTCGGCAATTCTTGTGATAAGCCTTGCCTTGTTAACGCCGTAGGGAATTTCGCTTACAACAATTTTAAAGCGGTCGCCTCTGGTTTCCACTATTTCAGCCTTAGCCCTTACGTATATTTTTCCTCTGCCTGTGGCATATGCCTCACGTATACCCTTGGCACCCATAATTATACCGCCGGTGGGGAAGTCAGGGCCCTTGATATGCTCCATCAAATCCTCAAGCTCAGCGTCGGGATTATCAATAAGACAGCACATACCCTCAATAACCTCTTTCATATTGTGAGGGGGAATGTTTGTCGCCATACCAACGGCAATACCTGATGTGCCGTTTACAAGCAGATTCGGAAAACGTGCCGGAAGAACAGTAGGCTCCTTGCCGTTGTCATCAAAGTTAGGTGCAAAATCAACGGTGTCCTTCTTTATATCCTCCAGCATTTTCATAGATATTTTACTCATTCTGCTTTCGGTATAACGGTAAGCGGCAGGAGGGTCGCCGTCAATGGAGCCAAAGTTGCCGTGGCCGTCAACAAGGGGATGCCTCATTGAAAAGGGCTGGGCAAGCCTTACCATTGCGTCATATACGGACGCGTCACCGTGGGGGTGATAATGTCCCAGCACTTCGCCGACGGTGGTGGCGCATTTCCTGTAAGGATTTGTAGGATAAAGATTGTTATCATACATTGCATACAGTATTCTCCTGTGGACAGGCTTAAGTCCGTCACGCACGTCAGGCAGAGCACGGCTGACAATAACACTCATTGAGTAGTCAAGGAAAGCCTTTCTTATCTCTGTGCTGATTTCCACATCAACGATTTTTTGATTGTCATAGCGAATTTCGTTATTATCCATTCTGTATTCCTCCGACTCCCTTGGAAGTCATTTTTTACTTTACAAGCATATAATTTTGATTTTTGCTTAAGGTCTTTTTTACATATTCCCGATACTCGTCAGGTATTATTTTCTTCGGTAAAATTTTTACCTCGTTTGAAATAAAGAAATAGTAATATTCTTCGGTTTCATATATAACCGTCATTACAGAATACGGGTAAATACAAACCGTTCCTGCCTCATTTTGTGCGGGAATATTTTTTATTTCCACTGCCTTATCATCAAGAATTATCTCATTCTGTCCCAAATAAGAGGCATCAAGGGATATCGTTTTGTTAATTCTTTTTTTAGGTGCTATCTTAACGCTGTAAAAGGTTGATATCGCCTCTGCAACGATAAATGCCGCCGCAATAATCAGCATAAAATAGGATTTATTGGCAACTGCGTCATATACGCCGTTGGCAAGTATCAGCAGGCATATAAAATAAGTGAAAAACACATTCTTGTTTCTTTTAATGTTAAAGCTTTCAAAGGCCAAATAGTCGTCAATGGTAAGGGAATAGGTGAATTTTGCCATTATCCTTTTCCCTCCTCAACCTTAACGTGCTGTCTTATAATACTCATTATGCCCTCCAGCTGAGAACCGCCGTACCTTTCCTTGCTGATAACGGCAATGCCCTTTCTGTAGGTGGGCAAAATTTGAATATTTGACGGTGTTTCCTTCACTGCAAACACACTTTGCCAGGGAACAAATATTTTTTCATAGCTGTTGATAAGCTCCATACCTTCGTCATAAAGGCGCAGTGTATGCTCGCCGCTTTGTATGGGTGAAATGGTGTAGTTTCTTATTATCAGCTTTTTTTCAGAGCCCTCCATTATAAATCCCATTGTAATGAAAAATGCGGCAAACACATAAAACATATAATTAAGTTTAAAAATAATTGAAGCTATGATTATAAGAATTGCAAATAAAATTGCTTTTGATGCAAGGTGCTGATTCATTGAACCCTTTTTCTTTTTGTACTTAAGTCCGATGAAATATTCCTCGCCTGTCATTTTAAAGGTTAAATTCATAATTACACATCAAGATTCTCTACAAATTTAGCATTCTTTTCAATAAATTCACGTCTGGGCTCAACATTGTCGCCCATAAGGATTGAGAAATTCTCAGACGCTCTTTGTGCGTCCTCAACGGTAACCCTCAGCATTGTTCTGAATTCAGGGTCCATTGTGGTTTCCCAAAGCTGATTGGGGTCCATTTCACCAAGACCTTTATAACGCTG
>CAMBQD010000081.1 GCA_945869905.1 uncultured Clostridia bacterium
AATTACTACCGGAACATTTTCAATCTCTTGTATTCTTTTTATCTGTTTTTTTAAAAGCTCTTGCCCTGACATAATAAATCTGACCGCCCTTAAGATTTTCAGGTGCAGAAAAATTACTGTAGGTTATTACCGAATGGGTATCGTCTTTATCAAAATTTTCCGATGTGGAATATTGTACCTGATAGCCGGTAATGCCCGATACTTCCTGCATCTCAACCTTGAAGCTTTCCTCCAAAGCAGATATATCGGTGATATATGCTTCAGGCAGTGAAACGGCATATGTTTCAAATGTAATTCCCACTGCCGCACAAGCTAATATTATAACCGCAATTATAACTGAGAGTTTATTTTTCAATAGTGTACTCCTTGTGTGTTTTATAACAGAGAAAATCTAAATTCTGTAGTAGTTTTAAATTCCTTATTTGCATCAACATATTTGAATGGGAAATTGGGATGATGAACTGAGTCCGGATAAAACTGTGTTTCCAGTGCCGCACCGCGCCTGTATGTAACAGGAGAATCCTTTTTGCCGGGGTTTCCCGACTTTTCCAGCCAGCCGCCGCAGTAAAGCTGAATACCGGGTAAATCTGTCCAAACCTCCATTTTTCTGCCGGAGCCTTCCTCTGCAAGAATTGCCGCCTGAGCAAGCTTGCCTATTTCACTGTTATACAGGCAGTAGTTATTATCATAGCCGATACCGTCAATAATAGCTCTGAAGGGCTCGTCAATTCTGTCACCGATTTTGTGCATTGACGAAAAGTCCATCATTGTGTCCTTAAGCTCACCAAGCTCACCTGTTGTAAGCTGGTCATCGTCGGTTTCCGTAAATTTATCTGCATTAATCTGCAGTAAGTGCTCCTCAACGGTTTTTGTTCCGTCGCAGGAAAGATTAAAATATGAGTGGTTTGTGGGGTTGGCAATTGTCCTTTTGTCAGAAAGAACAGTGTACTCAAGCCTTAAGGTGTTATCCTCTGTGAAGGTGTATTTTACACTCATTCTGAAATTACCCGGAAAGCCGTCCTCCATATCAGGGGAAAAGAAGGAAAAGGTAACGGAGTTATCGGTTACATCGTCAACATTCCAAAGGTTAAAGCTGAAACGTCCGCCGCTGTGGAGTGTCCACGTGCCCTGGTTGTTGGGGGTGCTGTATTCCACACCGTCCAAGGTGAATTTTGCATCTCTTATTCTGTTGGCATATCTGCCCACAACAAGTCCCTGATATCCTAAATCAGGGTCGGTATAATACTCAGGACAGTCAAAGCCTAAAACAACGTCGCCTAATACTCCGTTTTTATCAGGCACGTTAAGGGACTGAATTCCTGCACCTAAGGTCATAAGAGAAACGTTTGCACCGCTTTTGTTTGTAATGGTGTAAAGCTCAACCTCCTGTCCGTTTTTGAGTGCTCCGAAAATAGATTTACTGATGCTCATATTGTTAAACCTCTCTGTATTGTTTTGACTATTTCAGTATAAGATAAAATGTAAACAAATTCAATACTTTCTTGACTTTTGAGGGTAATATAAGTATTTTATTATTATAAGTAACAGTTTAAGGAGTGACGAGCTTGGATAAAATAAATACTTTTTTAGTGGGCTCACTTAGATATATTCTTCCGATTTTGGCATTGGTAATACTGGCGGCCTGCATAATTTCTCTTTTCAGAAACAGACCGAGGCTTCATAAGCTTGCTCAGCTTGTTGACCAGAATAACGGCTCAATAATTGATATTGACAGATGGGAAACATCAATCGGTAAAAGCAAATCAAATGACGTTGTCCTTCCCATGCCTGACATTTCCCGCTTTCACGCAGTTATTGCAAAAAAACGAAGGGAATGGGTTATTACTGATACCTTTTCAAAAACAGGTGTTAAGGTGAACGGAAAAAAGGTTGACGGCAAATGTACCATTACCGACGGTGATATCATTACAATTGGCTCAATACCGTTAAAGTTTCTGTGTGCCGAGGCGCTTTCAACGGAATCGAAAACGCAAATGCGTACTGCGGCGGCAGAGCTTAAGCAAAAAAATAATAACATTGCATATGCTGTTTTGGTGGATGTAAAAACTCACAAGCCTGTTTATTTACGCAAAAAGGATGTGCTTATAGGCAGGGGGAGCAACTGTGATATACAGATAAATCTTGACACGGTTAGCAGTGAACACGCAAGAATACATCTAACCTCTCACGGCTGGGCGTTGTCAGACCTTAACAGCCACAACGGTACAAAGCTTAACGGCAGATTTATTTCACAGCCGCAGTTGATTTTTGACGAGGATTTGATAACCTTTGGCGAGCGTGTGTTTATTTTTTATGAAAAGTAAGGAGGATGGCAAATGGCAGGCAAGGTAAAAAAAGCTAAAAAGGTGCCCCATATTAAGCCACTTAATAATTTTGCAATGCTTTTTGTGCTGTCCGTTTTTCAGATTTTTACGGGCTACAGCGCCGCGGCGGCAGGGGAAAGCCTTTCTGTAAAAATGCTTATATCAATGGGCATATTCATTGCTGTTGAATGGATTTATGTAACGGCATTTTATGTAATACTCCACAGACGTAATTTTGAGCTGGAAATTATTGCATTTTTCCTGACAGGCGTGGGCTTGGCGGTTATAGGCTCCGTTGACCCCAATGCCTGCTTTAAACAGCTTATGATTGCACTGGCAGGCATAGTGGCATATACGGTTTTGGTATTTATTTTAGGCGACGTTGATTTGTGTATGAAGCTGCGTCTGCCTGTTGCCATAGGCGCGTTGGTGCTTTTGCTCATTAACCTAATCATAGGTAAAGTTAAGTACGGTGCCCAAAACTGGATAGAAATCGGCGGTATAACCGTTCAGCCGTCGGAATTTGTAAAGGTTGCATTTATTTTTGTGGGTGCCGCAACCCTTGAAAAAATACAGACCTCAAAAAATATCATCAAGTTTATTGCATTTTCCGTTGCCTGTGTGGGAACGCTTATACTTATACGTGATTTTGGTACGGCACTTATTTTCTTTGTAACATTTTTGATTATAGCCTTTATGAATTCAGGTGATTTCAAAACCATAGGTCTTGCCGTGTCTGCGGCAGGCTTAGGCGGTGCTATTGTAATAAAATATAAATCCTATGTTACAAACCGCTTTTCCGTTTATCGCCACATATGGGAGGACCCGTACGGCAAGGGATATCAGCAAACCCACATACTTACCGGTATTGCCTCCGGCGGACTGTTGGGTATGGGTATCGGCAAAGGCAATATCAGGAATTATTTTGACAATTATCTTGTTACCACAGATGATGTGTTCGGTATTATCTGTGAGGAATGGGGATTTTTGTTCGGCGTGCTTTTGGTGCTGTCATTTGTGGCAATTGCCGTATCTGCACTGGTTAATTCCATTGCGGCAAGGTCAACATTTTATTCCATTTGTGCTGTGGCAGGTGCCGGTATGCTGCTTTTCCAAACGGCTCTGAATATTTTCGGCATAACCGATGTTTTGCCGTTAACAGGCGTAACCCTTCCCTTTGTAAGTCAGGGCGGCAGCTCAATGCTTAGCTGCTGGGCTGTGCTTGCATTCATCAAAGCCTCCGATGTGCGCACATACAACTATCTGGGAGGTGCAAAGAAGAAATGAAAATGATAACCCGCAGAGGTCTTTTCCTCCTTGTTTTGATTATAGCCTTTATGGGCGGCTTGGGCTTTTTAACCTACAGCCTTGTAACAGATGGCAATCAGTGGGTAATGCAGCCCTATAACAGCCACGTTTATTATAACGGCGAGCTGACAGGCGCAGGCAAAATTACCGACTGCAACGGCAGGAGCCTTGCTGAAACCGTTGATGGTAAAAGAGAGTATAACGACTCTGTTACAACAAGAAAGGCAACCCTTCACGCAGTGGGTGACACAAAGGGCTTTATATCCACAGGCGTGCAGAATGTTTATGAGGCAAAGCTGACAGGGTATAATATGCTTACAGGTATTTACAGTGCGGCAAACGGCGGCTCAAATGATATGGAGCTGACTATTGACGCAGATGTATGTGATGTGGCATACGAGGCCTTGTCCGACTACAAGGCAGGCTGTGTAGGTGTTGTGAATTATAAAACGGGCGATATTGTTTGTATGGTATCCACCCCCGGCTATGATGTTCAAAATAAACCGTCGGATATTGATACAAATCCTTATTACGAGGGTGCATATATCAACCGTCTTTTGACAGGTCTTTATACTCCCGGCTCAACCTTTAAGATTGTTACCGCTATTTGCGCTATTGAAAATATACCGGATATTTATGAAAGAACCTTTGAATGTGAAGGGGAGTATGACCCGGGAAGCGGTACTCCCATTGAATGTAACGCATATCACGGAAATCTTAATTTTAAAAATGCCTTGGCAAAATCCTGTAACTCTGCATTTGCACAGATTGCTATTGAGCTCGGTCCCGAAAAGCTGGCAAAAACCGCTCAGCAGCTGGGCTTAACCTCAGGCGTAACCGTCAGCGGAGATATATATTCTTCAACAGGTAGATTTTTCCTTGAAAAAGGTGACGCGGACGATTATATCGGCTGGACGGGAATAGGACAGGGTGATACCCTTGTGTCACCTATTGCTATGCTCAGGCTTGCAGGGGCAATTGCCAATGACGGAAAGACAGTGTCATACAATCTTGTAAATTCCTTTGCAAATAAGGCAGGAAAGGCACTGGACTTTGGATTTACAAAGCGTGAAACTCAGTTGCTCAGCTCCGACACGGCAGGCAAAATAAAATCAATGCTTAGGTATAATGTTGAGGAGCAGTACGGAGATTATAATTATGAGGGCTTAAGTCTCTGTGCTAAATCAGGTACTGCTCAGATTGACGGTGTTGACGCTCATAACACCGCTTGGTTTGTGGGATTTATGGATGACGAAAAAAATCCCTATGCCTTTGTTGTGCTTGTTGAGTACGGTAACTCAGGCTCTCAAACGGCAGGACCTATTGCCAATAAGGTTTTACAGGCACTTGTCAATAAATAATTTGAGGAATTTTAATGGCTTTTGATTTAACAAATGAAAAAAAGAAGGAATCTGCCCTTCTTATAGCAGTGGACACAGGCGACTATGACTGCGAGGTATCAATGCAGGAGCTGTGCGAGCTGACAGCCACAGCAGGCGCCGAGGTGATGGGGCAGATGATACAAAAGCGTCCCACTGTTGAGGCGGCAACCTTTGTTGGAAAAGGCAGACTTGAAAAAATAAAAGAGTTTTGCACAAATAATGATATTGACCTTATCATCGCCGACAGTGAGCTTTCACCTGTGCAGATAAGGAATATTGAGGACGAAACAGACACAAGAGTTGTTGACAGAACAACACTTATTCTTGATATTTTTGCCGGCAGGGCAAGGTCAAAGGAGGGCAAGCTTCAGGTGGAGCTGGCTCAGCTTAAATATTCCCTGCCGCGTCTTACGGGCAAGGGTAC
>CAMBQD010000082.1 GCA_945869905.1 uncultured Clostridia bacterium
CTTACACTTTTTGACTGCAATACTGTTTATTTTCTGATTTGTCCCGAATGTGCCGCAGTTTATACTGTTGATGAAGCAAAGGGAGATTGTTTCAAAAAAGGTGAAAAGCTTTCAATAGGAAGCTACGACCTTAAACCTCTTAAGGAATTTAAGGAAAAAATATGACAATTAATTCCCTGACTATAATTCTTTCTGTCTATTTTTTCGTCATTAATATTGCCGCCGCAATTATGACGGTTGTTGACAAAAGACGTGCCGTTAATGACAAATGGCGTATTTCCGAAAAAGCACTTTTGCTTATAGGCTTTTTCGGAGGAGCAGCAGGTGAATACCTGACTATGAAAAAAATTCACCACAAAACAAAGCACGGTAAATTTATGATAGGCTTACCCCTTGAAATAATGATGCACGTTGTAATAATTGCATTGATAATCGCAAAGGCCGCAAATTAATGCGGCCTTTTTATTTACAGAATAATACATATCAAACCGTTACAGCCCTCATTTATTACACGTTCAATAGTTTCCCTGAATTTGTTTCTGGCGTCAACGGGCATACGGTAAAGCTTGTTGTTAAGACCTTCGCTTACAAGCTCGTGCAGTGATTTGCCAAACAGGTTTGTATTCCATATTTCAGAGGGATTTTCCTCAAATTCCTTAAGCAGATACATAACAAGCTCCGGTAAATGTATTGCACTTAATCATATGAATTGACGGTGCCTCAGCCTTAAGCCTTACCCCATAGCGACCGCCCTGTTTCATAATTTCCGGCTCGCTCAGTGACAGCTCATTCATTTCGGGCATTACAATGCCATAGCCTGTTTGCTCCACATCCTCAAGTGCCTTTGAAAAGCGTTCATACTTATTTTTCATTGCAATTAAGGATACAAAACCGGTCATCAAATCCTTTTCGTCTTTGATTTCAACATTACAGCTTTCGGACAGAATTTTATAGAAATAAGTATTATCAACATAAAATTTCATCTCAACACTGCCGTTTGAAAGGTCAAGAGATGTAACTGAAACCGATTCAATATATTCGTTTTCCTCAATACATTTTGCAAAGCCCCTGATGCTTCTTATATTTGTTATTTGCATCATATTTTCCCTAATTGTGCTGAAAATTGATGAGCGCAAATAGTTATCTCTTTCAAGATTATTAATCCACGAGGGGAAATGTATACCCACATTTGAAACAGGAAATTCATATAAAATATCGGAAAGTATATCGTTAACCTCCTGCTCTGTCAGCTCAAGACAGTTAACAGGTATAACAGGAACAGAATATCTGTCAGTAAGCTCTTTACAAAGACTTATGGTTGACGGCTGCTGTGGCTGTGCACTGTTCATCAGCACAACAAAGGGCTTATTTAAGGCACGAAGCTCGTCAATTACCCTTTCCTCTGCCTCCTGATATTCTTCACGGGGAATTGAGCTTATGGAGCCGTCAGTGGTAACCACAAGACCTATTGTGGAATGCTCCGTAATAACCTTTTTGGTACCGATTTCCGCCGCCATATTAAACGGGATTTCCTCGTCATACCAAGGAGTCATAACCATTCTCGGCTGTTCCTCCTCAATATATCCCACGGAGCTTGGAACTATATATCCCACGCAGTCAATCAGCCTTACCCTCATTTTTAGGTTGTCGTTCATATGCAGCTCCACAGCATCCTCAGGAATAAACTTTGGCTCCGTAGTCATAATTGTTCTTCCTGCTGATGATTGCGGCAGTTCATCCTGTGCACGTTCACGCACAAAGGCATCTTCAATATTAGGTATAACCATAGTGTCCATAAAGCGTTTAATAAATGTGGACTTTCCGGTTCTTACAGGACCTACAACGCCTATGTATATGTCGCCGCCTGTTCTCTTAGAAATATCATTATAAATATTATTGTTCATATTATGCCTCACATTCCCGGAACAAGAAGTACCATTTTGTTTTCGATAATCTGAGAGGAAAGATTATTTTCCTCCATAATCAGCGACATATCGGTTGAAAAGCTTTTAGCAATATTCCAAACATCCTCGTTTTTATTTGCAAAATACAGAGTTAGCTCAGGTATATTCAGATTATTTTTTTCACCCAAGGCATCAATATCCGTCAGATACTCAATGCTTTTAAATTTATACAGGTAAGCGCTGTAGGAGTAATTCAGTCTCAAAGACACCTTATCGGCGCTTTTAATTACAAAGTCATAGGAAATTAAGTTTACTGCCGCTTCTCCCTCCAGCTTTTCATCTGAAAGCCTGAATTTAAGCTGTGCGGATTTTTCAAAATAACAAAGCTGTGACGAATCATCATAATACAAAAAAGACAGATTTACAGACATATTCATAACCGAATCTGTTACGGTACAGCTTTCAACAAGTGGCTTTAGGTCTATAATTTCAATAATGCTTTTGTCACTTTCAAAAATAAGTTCGTCAGACCTGTTGTCACAAAAATACTTTGGCTGTTCCTTTACAAAAAGCTTTTCCCTTGTAATTTCCGTATTAAATCGCGGCATATATGAATCCGTAATAAAATCGTTTTGAATAACGGAAAAAACTCTGTAATTAACGGCGATTGTGCCTACCAGCTCAAATTCGTTAAGAACATTATCGGAATTTGTTTTTGATTTAATATAAAGTCCTGAAATAACTGCCTGGGCAAAAGCCTTGTCATCCTCAGCAGAATCACTGATATCAATTATCTTACTTAATGAAAAGCTGTGGGCGCATTTTTCAACGCTGTTGCTGTCGCTTATATAAACTATGGAAATTTCAGCCTTCAGCTTAACAAGCATCTTATCCTTAATTATTTTTATTTCCTCAACATAGCAAATGCCATAGGAATTTACCACATTTTTTATTTGTGAATTAGAGGATGAGATTGAAAAGCTTTCATCAAAATCCGCCAAGCTGACTCCGGCACATTTATTTACAAGACATTCAACGCTCATATGCTTTGTAAATGCGTTTTTGCAGTTAACAAGGCATTTCCCTGTATTTCTTCTGTAAACGCAAATATTGGCGCACAATGCAGTATGAACGTCTATTCTGCGCTGATTAATCAGTCTGAAGCCGGAATAATTACAATTAAGCTTTACATCTGCAAAGCAAACAGAATCACTGTTTTCAACATCAATGCTCCTGATAAACTCCTCCTCAAAAATGGTGGAAAGAGCACATTGCTCTTTATTAAGATATGTAAGACACATTATCGTCTTGCCGTGAATAGTAAGCCTTGACTCACTGACATCGTAATTGGTTACCACACTGTTTACACTGCATTTAATCACCCGTTCAATATCGTCAAGATACTGAGGCAGATTTTCCTGAAAATCAAGCTCAAATTTTTCCGTCAGCTTTTCTCTGCCTTCATTGAAGCACATTGATTTATATTCTTTGCACAGCTCCATACTGAATCTCCTTTACACATTTTCTATCAATTACTATGCAGTGAATTTTACAAATATAACAATATCGGCAATTAAATAATTTCAAATAAAAAAGCCGCAGGCATACTTGATTATGCTTACGGCTCTTTTATTTATGTTTCATTTTTCACTTTTTGAATTTTAAACAGTGTTCTTAATAATGGTGCTAAGAATTTTGGACTCTTAATTAAAACAACCTTCATACATATCCCCCATTATTTTTTGCAGCAAATAATACCGAGAATGATTACTACTATTGCAAGAATTCTTGTTATCCAAACTGTAGGGCAGCAACAGGCGATTACACAGCCTACACCGAAGGCTATCCAAAGATAGTCACGCCTGCACATTTTCTTCATGTAGCAACACCTCTTTTGCTGTATTTACTACATACTATGAATGAAAATGCTAATCGTTACTCAAAACTAAAATTATTTTTCCGTTTTGAACGGTTATGACTACTTCATCATCCTTAAAGGCGTTGCTTTGAGCAAACTGGGAATCAGGCTCAAGACGTGCAGAGGTAAGATTATACTGTGCTCCTTTGATAGTAACACCTGTACATTTTTCAAAAAGAGCAAAGAGAGAAAAGAACTGATAATCCCCTTTTTTTATTACCGTTTCACCGCTGATGACAGTAAGATTATTATTGCTGTTAACAAGCCGGCACTTAATATTTCTTTCAAAGCAGTAAACAACAGACAGAATATTTGAATATGTATGGTCAAGCCTTGATCCGATACCGCCCAGAATAACTATATCCTCAAATCCTTTTTCAATTGCCGTTTTAACGCAGTGAAAGGTATCGGTATCATCCTTCCTGACCTGTAGCTCGATAATTTCACAATCAGCATCAGGCTTTGGGGAGGAATCAAAATCACCGATAATTAAATCGGGTGTTATGCCGAGCACACCGCATTTTTTATATCCGCTGTCAGCACAGATAATATATCTTTCACTTAAATATCTTTCATAATAAGACAGGTCATCCTCAGGAGCACCTGAAATTATGGCACATTTTTTTATTTCAGTTCCCATTCCTTAATATCCTTAACCTCGTTAAAAAGCTCAACATAGCTGTTATGTCTTTCCTTGGAAATATATCCCTGCTCCACTGCCTGAACAACTGCACAGCCCTTGTCGTTGATATGTGAACAATTGGTTTGGAATTTGCATTTATCAAGATAGGGCTCAAATTCCCTAAAGCAGTAAGGTAGCTCATTCTTCATTATTCTTTCGCACCGTTCAAAATCCACGGAGGAAAAGCCCGGTGTATCCGCCACATAACCGCCTGCTACCTTAAAAAGCTCACAGTGCCTTGTTGTATGTCGTCCCCTGCCCAGCTTTTTGCTGGTTTCGCCCGTATCAAGAGATAAATTACTGTCAATTACATTAAGCAGTGATGATTTACCGACTCCTGAATTTCCTGTAAATGCACTGACGCAGCCCTTAAGGAGAGCCCTAACCTCATCTGCTCCGTCACCGTTTTTATTGTCACAAAGCACTACCTTAAAGCCTGCTTTATTATAAACGTCATAATACTTCTTATAAGAATCATCAAGGTCGATTTTTGTGAAGACAATAATAGGCTCAATATTTTTATACTCGGCAATGGAAATAATTCTGTCTAAAACAAGCATATTTACCGACGGCTCAACAACCGATGAAACAATAAAAAGCCTGTCAATATTTGCCAGCGGAGGTCTTACCAAAAAGTTTTTCCGTTCCTTTATTTCTTCAATTGTATTTTCACCGTTACTGTTTACCGTGATTGATACCAAATCGCCCACAAGAGGGGTAATCTTTTTTTGTCTGAAAATACCCCTTGCTTTACATTCATAAACAGTTTCAGCGGTTTCCACATAGTAGAAACCGCCTATACCTTTAATTAAACGTCCGTCTGTCATAAATCTCCTTATGAATTTGGGTTTTCAGTATCGTGACTGACAG
>CAMBQD010000083.1 GCA_945869905.1 uncultured Clostridia bacterium
ACCTGAGCGTCTGCGCTGATTTTTATGAGCGTCGCGTGCTAAGTTATATGCCTTTTCAATTTTATCGCAATCGTACTGAGAATTTTTCTTTACCTCTTCAAAAAACTCTTTAAAGCCGTCGTCATAATTCTCGTTATAACCTGTATCACTCAATGTTAAGCCTTCCCTTCAAGGATTTCATTATGTCTGTACTGTTAAGGTCTACCTTGCCCTGCGTATTTTTTATTATAACCCTTTCTCCGTCCGATGTAACAAGACCTGCCTGACGGAATGCCTCAACTGCAAAGGCAAGCTGACCGTATGTAACCGACTGACCCATAGCAAAGTACAAATCGTCAAAGCTGTACTGCCAGCCGTTATTGCTTTTTAAAAATCTGTAAATTAACGCGCAGGTATCCCTTGAGGGATAAAGCTCTCCCACAGGGGTGTTGCCCAGCTTAAACAGCTCATAATCGCTTTTCTCGGCAAAATATCTGTCATCATCAATACCGTTCAGTCTTACGTCTGCCATACGTATTGAAAGATAATATTTTCCTTTATAATAACTCTTTGAAACCTTAATTGCAAGGTCAAGCATATCCCCTGCTTTATATGGAAATTCCTCGACACTTGTTTGGAATTTGACAATCTTAAAGCTCTGACCCTTTTTTTGAACCTCTATTCTTATGTGCCTGCCGTCACCTATCGGCGATACGTTAAGCAGCTTTACGTTAAATAAGCCGAACACAGGCTGTGGGTTATCGGCACCGTAGGGCTCAAGGACAGTTAGATTATCAACTAATTCCGTGTTAAGATAAAACGGAGACAACTTGCAGTCGATCCTGATGCTTTGAGCAGGCATTACGGGAAAAGCAGATATTGCATAGGCATTAATTCTTTTCCTAAAGGCGTTTATATCCTTTTCTCTGATACCCAAACCTGCCGCCAAGGGATGACCGCCGTAATGGGTGAGCACATCCGAGCAGGAGGAAATGGCGTCAAATATATTAAATCCGTCAACACTTCTTGCAGAGCCTACACATTCGCCGTCATCGTCAATGCCGATAATAACCGCAGGCTTGCCATACTGTGAAACCACGTGAGATGCGGCAATACCTATTACACCGTGATGATAATTTTTACCTGCAATTACGATAACACGGTCATCTGCAAGGGACGGATTTAAGGATATTTTTTCCCTTATATCCTCTGCTATATTTGCTTCCACCTCATGCCTGTGGGTGTTTTCAAGATTAAGCTGCTGTGCCTTAAACTGCGCCTCCTCATAATCGTCGCAAATCAAAAGCTCAAGTGCTTTATACGCCGAGTCCATTCTGCCGGCGGCATTTATACGCGGACAAAGCTGAAATGCAATATCCACTGATGTAAGCTCGTCATCACTGTTCCCTGCCGCCTGACGAAGTGCAGCTAATCCTATTCTTGAGTCGGAATTAATAAGCTCCAAGCCGGCCCTTACAAAGCCCCTGTTTTCACTTTTTAGTGGAACAATATCACCTATTGTTCCAATGGCAACAAGGTCTGCATACTGCTCCAGCATATCCTGAACATCGCCGTCATAAAGAGCGCAGGCAAGCTTAAATGCCACTCCTACTCCTGCAAAATCCCTGAACTTAATTTTATTATCGGATCTGTGAGGATTGATAACGGCACATGCCTTTGGCAAAGCAACTCCAATCTGATGATGGTCTGTAACCACCAAATCCATACCCAGTGTACTGATATACTCCGCCTCGGCAATGGCGGAAATACCGTTATCAACAGTGATAATCAAATCCGTTCCCTGTGCCTTAATTCTGTCTATTGCACCGTTATTCATACCGTAGCCGTCGGTTAATCTATTTGGTATAAAGTACGTAACATTTGCGCCCATGCTTTCAAGGAAGGTATAAAGAAGGGCTGTGGCGGTTACTCCGTCACAGTCATAATCTCCGTAAATACAAATCTTTTCATTGCTGTCAACAGCGTCGTTAATACGGCAAACAGCCTTATCCATATCTGCTAATGAATAAGGCGAAGTATAGGCATAGCTGCTTGACAAAAAGTCAGATGCCGAAAGCTCGTCATCAATTCCCCTTGACACAAGAAGAAAGGCAATGAACGGGTCAATATTCAGTTTTTCACTTAAAAACGACGCCTTTTCCTTATCAGCATCGGCAACTATCCATCTGTTATGCGCCATTATGTATTCTTATCTACCACGTGGAATTTTTTAAGATTTCCTGCCTTGGCGGCTCTTTTTTCAAGCTCCGCCTCAATATCCTCAGGGGTAATACCCTGATTTGCCATCATAACAAGTGTATGATAAATAAGGTCTGTTATTTCATACACGGTTTCATCCTTGTCGTTATTTTTAGCGGCAATCACCATTTCGGTACATTCCTCGCCTACCTTCTTTAATATTTTATCAATACCCTTTTCAAAAAGGTAGCAGGTGTAGGAGCCCTCCTGCTGAGCCTCTTTTCTTTCAAGTATTGTTTGATATTCAGCCTTTATATAGTCCATAATTGTCCTCCCTCGTTTTTTCAAACACTGTTAAACTATCTTGTTAAAAAAGCAGGAATGATTACCTGTGTGGCAGGCGGCACCTGTTTGAACAACCTTAACAAGCAGTGTATCGTCGTCACAGTCGCCTGAAATTGAAACAACCCTTTGCAAATGACCTGAGGTTGCGCCCTTATTCCAAAGCTCCTGCCTTGAACGCGACCAAAACCAAGTATAGCCTGTTTCAAGAGTTTTTTGCATTGACTCCCTGTTCATATATGCAAGCATAAGCACCTCGCCTGTTGACTCCTCCTGCACAACTGCAGGGATTAAATCCGCTTTTTTAAAATACCTTTCAACATCAATCATTGCAAGCCTCCACTGCCTGTTTTAAATCAAGAGTTTTTTCATAAATGCTTTTACCGCAGATTGCACCGTACAAACCGCTGTCACGCAGAGAAATAATATCGTCAATATTTGTTACTCCGCCTGAGGCGGTAATATTGCAGGACACTGCGTTGTTAATCTCAGTCAGTTGTTCAAGATTGGGGCCTGCAAGGGTTCCGTCCTTACCGATGTCGGTATAAATAATAGTGCTTACGCCCACATCCTCCATTTGACTTGCCAAATCGGTGAAATACACGTCACTGCTTTCCATCCAGCCCTCAGTGGCGGCATAGCCGTTTTTTGCGTCAATTCCAACAGCAATTGCGTCGCCGAATTCCTTAACAGCCTCTTTTACAAGCTGAGGATTTTTAAGGGCAACAGAACCGAGAATAATACGGCTTATGCCGTTATTTATATAAAAATCAATATCCTTCATTGTACGTATTCCGCCGCCCAGCTCCACCTTTAAGGTCGTCTGCTTTGCCACGGAAATAAAGGTCTGTGCATTAACAGGCTCTTTTTTCAACGAGCCGTCAAGGTCCACCATATGCACCCACTGACAGCCTGACCGAACAAAGCCCTCTGCAGTTTCCAGCACATCTGATGCAACCTGCTTGGCAGTGGAAAAATCGCCCTTATAAAGCCTGACGGGCTTGCCGTCAATAATATCAATTGCAGGAAAAATTATCATTAAAGAACTCCTTTGGTTGAAAGGACAGAGCCGTCCTGATTTTTACGTGTGGCAATTTGCAGTGCATGGGCAACTGCCTTGAAGATTGCCTCTATCTCGTGATGAGCATTGGCACCGTAGGGCACACTGATATGCAGTGTTATTGCAGAGTTCATTGCAAAAGCTCTGAAAAATTCCTCTGTTACACAGGTTTCATAATCGCCGCAAAGCTCCTGCTCAAATGAGGCCTTAAACACCAAAAACGGTCTGTTTGATATATCCAAAACGCAGTTGGCAAGTGCCTCGTCCATAGGAACGGAAAAGGAGCCGTAGCGCACAATGCCGCTCATATCACCCAAAGCCTGCCTGAATGCCGTACCCAAGGCAATGCCTGTGTCCTCAACCGTGTGGTGAGTATCAACCTCCAAATCACCTGTGACCTTAACCTTTAAGCCAAAGCCTCCGTGAACGCCGAAGGCGGTCAGCATATGGTCAAAAAAGCCGATACCAGTTGAAATCTCAACCTCACCGCCGTCAAGATTAAGCTCAACGGAAATTTGAGTTTCCTTAGTATTTCTTACAACCGTGGCAGTTCTCATACCTTTTACCTCAATCCTTAAAAAGACTGTTCATCAGCCTGTCGATTTTTTCTTTTATTTCCCCTGTTTCTGCTTTATCTACAGAAACAGTTAAAACGTCGCCCTCTTTAACTCCTGACGGAAGGGCGCCGATATCAATATCAACTGTCTTGCCGTTTGGAAGCTCACAAACGGCAATATCATTTTCAATTCTGTCAATTATCCATTTCATATTATTTTTCACATTCCACATCAAAGCCGCCTTTGCCGTCACAGGTAACTGTAACCGTACCCTGTTCATCTGTACGGTAAATTTCAGCCTTAAGCTTATTTAATCTGTCTAACGCCTCTGAATGAGGATGACCGTAGGAATTACCTGCACCGCAGGAAATTACGGCATATTCAGGCTTAACGGCATATAAAAAATCAATAGTTGACGAGTACCTGCTGCCGTGATGACCTACCTTAAGCACATCGGCTGAAAGGGAGGTGTAATCCCTATCAAGCATCTCCTCCTCGGAAATATCCTCGGCATCACCCGTAAACAAAAAGGAATTACTGCCGTAGCTTATTTTAAGCACTGCTGAATAATTATTTATCTCCTCATATTGCGTACCCACAGGGGCAAGAAATTCCATTTGCAATTCACTGTCGGAATAAACCTCAGTACCTGCCTTGGCAGTATTTATCGTCATTCCCTTATCGGATATTTCTTCAAGCAGGCCTTCAAAGGTTCTTGTGGCAGTTGATACCTTAGGCATATAAATTTCACCTATGTCAAATCCCTCCACAACCTGACTCATACCGCCAATATGGTCTGCATGGGGATGAGTGGCAACAAGATAATCTATTTTTGTATATCCGGCCTGCTTAATATAATCAGTAACGGTCTGTCCACTGTCGGCAGTACCTGCATCAATAAGCATACACTGACCGTTTGGCAGTTCAACGAATTCGCTGTCACCCTGCCCTACGTCAAGGAAATGGACTACAATACCGTCTTTATTTGTTAATGCTTCATTTACTGCATTATCGGTTTTGGTTTGACTGTTAAAAAAGGAAATCGCCGATAGTAATATAACAACAGCTAAAACAAAAACGGCAGGAGTATAGTATTTTTTCTTATCGTATTTTACACTCATTCAAATCGCACCTTGATTGAATTTGCGTGAGCGGTTAATCCCTCAGTATCGGCAAGCTTAACAATATCGTCCTTTGCCTTGCCCAGCTCCTCCTCGGTATAATAAA
>CAMBQD010000084.1 GCA_945869905.1 uncultured Clostridia bacterium
CAATGATTACAGACTCCTTACAGGCAATCAAACAGGTGCACTGCTTGTTAAGTTTGTGCTGACAATGAAGCATTCGCAGTTAAATGAAAAATCAACCCTTGTAAAAACAATTGTTACCTCCGATTTAGGTGCTAATATCGGCAAAGCCTTTGGCTTGCAGGTGGAGGAAACCTTAACAGGCTTTAAATATATCGGCGACAAAATCAACAAGTACGAAAAAACCGGCAGTCAGGAATTTGTTATAGGCTATGAGGAATCATACGGCTACCTTGTGGGTACTCACGCAAGGGATAAGGACGCCGTGGTGTCCTCAATGCTAATTTGTCAAATGGCGGCTTGGTATAAAAATCAGGGCAAAACCCTTGTTGACGGACTTAATGAAATATATGACGAATACGGCTACTATCTTGATTATCTTGATTCCTTTGTGCTTAAGGGCAAGGACGGCGCGGAAAAAATACAAAGCCTTATGACCTATTTCAGGAATACAGGCAAAGGGCTTTTTGACGGTATTAAGGAAATTATTGATTTCAGTACGGGAGTAGGCGACCTGCCTAAAGAGAATGTGCTTAAATACATTTGGCAGGACGGCTCATGGATGGCAGTACGCCCCTCAGGCACGGAGCCTAAGATAAAGATTTATTATTCAATTGTTGATACCGATAAGGATAATGCTCAGAAAAGGCTTGACAATATAAGAACAGTAATTAGGGAAATTATAGAAAAGCAGTAATCGGAGATATTACAATGGACAAGGTGCAAAAATACGTGGAAAATATACTTCAGCCAAAGCTTCAGGGCGACGGCGGCTGGGTTGAATTTGTTTCTCTTGATAATAACGAGCTTACACTCGTTTTCAGGGGCGAATGCTCAAAATGCCTTATTCTCAGCCGATGCACTGATTGGATTGAGGAGCAGATAAAAAAGGATTTGAATAAAACCGTTAAGGTTAACGCAATCCGCAAAAAGCCTTATTTTCAGGATGTTTAAGGGGGTATCACTATGGCTCATATCAAGGTTGTAAGGCGCTCAATGCGTCCTGAGGAATGGACTGATTTGCGCTTCGGCTGGCTTAAGCGTTACATATATGACAGTAAATGGGAAATAAAAAATCTTATGATTCGTGACGCACGTCAGGTTTCCGAAATGGAGTTTGAGTATTACAGTGATGATTACAGACCGCTTAATAAGGGCGATATGTATTTTACTCCCGACGGAACCGCTTTTATTAAGGCTGATGTTGATATTCCCGCTCAAATGCAGGGCAGGGAGCTGTGGTTTTCTCTTAAAACTGCGGCGGAAATATGTGTTAAGGTAAACGGCAAATACGTTGGCGGCGTGGACCCTAACAGGGAACGTATGCTCCTGTCACCCTATGTTGACGACAGAAAAACCCTTCATTTTGAAATGATGGGCTATAACCGATCAAAGCCTGATGACGAGCGAAATCCCGAGTCTTTGTCGGTTCGTGGCTGCCGTCAGATTTTTGAGGGTGCATATATTTGTACCGTCAATCACACCGTGCAGGATTTGGTGTGGGATTTTGAATTATTGCTTGATATTGCAAAGAGCGAGCTGTTTAATGAGGATTACAGAAATTTCCTTAATAAAGAGCTTAATAACGCAATGAATTTGATTGACTTTGACAGTGACGAATTGACAGGCGTTGAGGATTGCCAAAGATATCTTGACGACGTTGTTTTTGCCAATGATAATTATAAGGGTAACGGCAATGTGGCACTTATTGCCCACTCTCACCTTGATATTGCATACTATTGGCGCAGAATACATGCCGTGCAGAAAAATCTGCGTACCGTTTTAATCCAGCTTAGGTTGATGGATAAATACCCTGATTTTAAGTACACCCATACCCAGCCCTATGTTTATGAAACATTGGAAAAATATTATCCCGATGTTTTTGCGGAGCTAAAGGAGAAGGTTTCATGCGGTCAGTTTGAGCCGGTGGGCGCAATGTATGTTGAGCCTGACTGCAATGTCCCTTCCGCCGAATCCCTTATACGTCAGTGCCTTTACGGTCAGCAGACCTATGAAAGAATGTTCGGCAAAAGGGTTAATAACGCTTGGCTTCCGGATGTTTTCGGTAACAGCTGGATTTTGCCTCAGATTTTGAAGAAAAGCGGTGTGGACTATTTTGTTTCAAACAAAATGTCCACTTGGAATGATACAAACCGTTTTCCCCATAACAATTTTATTTGGAGGGGTATTGACGGTACAGACGTTCTTGCCTGTGTTCCGCCTACCCATTTCATCACCTGGAATATGCCATCTCAAATACAGGAAAATTGGGATGCCTTCATAGATAAGGACAGCGGCGGCCAGACTATGAATATGTTTGGCTACGGTGACGGCGGATCAGGCTGTACTGAGGAAATGATTGAGCTTATGCACCGTTTTGATAAGCTGTCAGTTATGCCAAAATGTCAGCATATGGGCGGCGCAGAATTCCTTGAAAAGAACCTTAAAAATAACGATAATCTGGAGGTGTGGGACGGTGAGCTTTATCTTGAAATGCACCGTGGCACCTTTACCACAAAGGCTGAAATGAAGGCCGCCAACCGCCGACTTGAGTATAAGCTGAGAAATGCGGAAATGATTTGTGTTCTTCGCGGTGAGGACCATACTGCAGAGCTTACGGAAATTTATAAAAAGCTTCTTGTAAATCAGTTTCACGATATTCTTCCCGGCTCCCATATTCACCCTGTTTATGAGGACGCTATGGCGGATTACAGTGAGATTGAAGGCAGGCTTGACCGCATCATCGGTACAGGTACTAAATTCTTTAATTCTCTTAATTTAAAACGTGACGCACTTACCTTTGTACCCAATAAAAAGGGTACTGCCACACGATACGGTGTAAAGGGAAATTGGATTGTTCCCAATATTCCCCCTCTTTCATCAGCATCCATGAGAGCAGCTAAATTCCGTGATGAGTGGATAACGGTAGGCGATACGGTGGAAACACCTTATTACTCCGTTAAATTTGATGACGACGGCTCAATTTTGTCACTGTATGATAAAGAATGTGACAGGGAATGGGTTGACGGAGATTTTAATAAGCTGAAGATATATACCGATTGCCCCGGAAATTATGACGCTTGGGATATTTTACCCAATTACAAGGATAAGCAGATTGATATTGATGTTGCAAAGCCCCTGTCCCTTTGTGAGCAGGACGGTGAAAGCGCAACCTTTAAGGCAGTTTTAAAAACGGAAAAATCAAGTTGGACAATGCTTATCCGCCTGTTCAGGCGCAGCAGGGGCATTGAGGTGGAAAATATAGTTGACTGGAATGAAAAGCACAAGCTCGCCAAGGCTGAGTTTAGCTGTAACGTACTGACCCGTAAAGCTCTTTGCGACACCTCTGCAGGTTATATTGAACGTGATACTCATAAAAATACCTCTTGGCAGAAGGCTCGATTTGAAGTCTGTCATCATAAGTGGGCAGACCTTTCGGAGACTGACGGCGGTATCGCCCTTATCAACGACGGCAAATACGGTATCGGTTTTGATGAAAACAAAATGTCACTGTCACTTCTTCGTGCTACAATAAGACCTGATATTACAAGTGACGTAGGTGTTCACAATTTCTGCTATATGATTATGCCTCACAGCAAAAATGCCGTTGATGCAGGCATCAATAATATTGCATTTCAGTATAATGTGCCTCTTATTAAGGCAGATGTACATTATGACGGCGAGACCTTTGCCCCGCTTTATATGCAGGCTATGAAAAGGGCAGAGGACGGCAGTATGACCGTTATCCGCCTTTCCGAGCAGGACGGCAGACGCGGAAGAATAAAGCTAAGCCGTAGGGTGAAGCTGCTTAATATGCTTGAGGATATTCAGGGCGAAACCGATGTTATCGAATATAAGCCCTTTGAGATTATTACAATAGGGGTGAAATAATGACATCAACTCAAATAATAATTATTGTAGCAGTGGTTATTGTTTTAGGCGTAGTGATTTTTCCTCTTATTAATCGTCAGCAGTTCAGAAATCTTCCTCCCGACCAGCAGGTAAGGATACTGATGAAGGAGGCAAAGGGACTGATATTTTTTAAAAATGTGTCAAAGGGAAGCACGGGTGCTTTGTACTATGTTAAGAATAAAAGAAAAATATTAGTATTCCCTTGGGTGCTTGCCGACGGAAAAATGCTTTGCACAAGGGATAATCCCTTTGAGCATTGGGATTATCCTGAGGAAAAGGAGCCCCTTAACGAGGATGAGCTTAAGCAGTTAACCGAAGAGCTTGAAAAATATAATAAGAAAAATCCTGTTAAAATTGTATTTAAATAATAAAAAAGGTGTCGGAAAATCCGACACCTTTTATTCATCATAAATTTATGTTATGCCTGTGAAAACTGGTCTTTTCCCACTGAGCATAAAGGACATTCAAAATCCTCGGGAATATCCTCCCACTTTGTACCGGGAGCAATTCCGCCTTCAGGGTATCCGACCTCTTCGTCGTATTCCCAGCCGCATACATCGCATACGTACTTCATTTTAAACCCTCCTTTGATTTTCTATTTACTATTATAAGACAATCATAAAGCAATTACAATATCAAATTATAAATTTATTTGACGTAATTATACTTTTTCAAGCACCTTAAAGGTTACTCCCGACAGGGCAAACCACAGCAGTGAAAAGGGCACGCATATCTGCCCTAAAAAATTCATTGGCATATTTGAATAATCCCATACGTGCTCCTTTAAAATAATATTGAACACAATGCCGAATACAAGCTCAATTCCTGTTATTATTATCATTCCTGCCAAGCACCTTTCCCACAGCGGCAGATTATAATTTTTACTGATAAAATAAAATGTGCTTAAAACAATTGCACCCGCAAAAAACATTGAATAATGTGTTCTGCCTCTCCATATTATTTCTATCATACAGTAGCCGAAGCCGCCGATTAACGCGGCAAATAAATAATTAAAAAACATTCTCATAATTGTATTATTAAGCCTTTTATGTTAAAATACCATTAGTAATTTAAGGCAGGGCGGATTATGACAATATCTGAAAATGCAAAAAAAATAATATCTGTTATTGAAAGCGCAGGCTATGAGGCTTTTGCAGTGGGCGGTTGTGTGCGTGATTTTATTATGCACAGAGCCTGTGATGATATTGATATTACCACATCTGCAAAGCCCGATGAGCTTGAAAGGATACTGTCTGAAAACGGTATTCATTTTATTGAAACGGGTCTTAAGCATGGCACTGTTACAGCGGTAATAAACGGTGAAAATTATGAAATCACCACCTATCGTACCGACGGTGATTATAAGGATAGCCGTCATCCGGAAAGT
>CAMBQD010000085.1 GCA_945869905.1 uncultured Clostridia bacterium
TATTTCTTCCATTTCTTTACAGCTCTCGGAATGGTTACACTGTTTCTGTTTGTTGATTTCAAAACAATTTCTCCCGGTGCAAATGATAATTTGACAGGTACTTATGCGGCTGTTACCGCTCTTCGTATGCTTGATATGGCAGGCGTTGATTTTGAAAACACTGAGGTTTGCGCAATGATTACCGACGGTGAGGAGGCAGGACTCAGAGGATGTAAGCAGTGGGCAAAGGACCACTATGACGAATATGTTAACAGTGGTGTTGAAACTGCAGTTCTCTGTGTTGATACCCTTACGGACCTTGAGTATCTCAATGTTTATAACAGGGATATGACCGGCACGGTTAAGCACAGTCCTAAATTCAGCCAGCTTGTTATGGATTCTGCAATTGAGTCAGGCCACGATGACCTTAAGTTTGCAAATGTATTCTTTGGCTCATCAGACGCCGCCGCATTTACACAGGCAGGCATCACCGCCACCTGTCTTGCCGCTATGGACCCAGCCCCTGCAGACTATTATCATAACCGCCGTGACAGCTATGACAGGCTTGTGCCTGAGGCTATCAAAACAGGCTATGAGGTTATTATTTCAACTATTCTCAACTTTGACGAAAAGGGTCTTGGAGAATAATTTTTGCAGAATAATGCAGTAAAATTTCAGGTAAACCGTCGGTTGATTTTTGCGTTCAACCGATGGTTTATTTATTTCAACTGCTTCGTTGTTGATTTTATAACCGCAATACCCCAAAATGAAGTTGCAAAGGAAAGCCGGCACCTTGCAAATTTATGAAATGAGGTAAATTCTATTGTCTGTTTTTAAGAAAAATGATATTATGGTTTCAAGGGAGGGCAGTATGATGAATTTAGGTAAAACCATTAATGACCTGCGTAAAAAGAATAATATGACTCAGGAGGAGCTGGCGGCACTTTTGGGTGTTTCGCCGCAGGCGGTTTCAAAATGGGAAAATGATTTGTCCTGTCCCGATATATCTCTGTTGCCTGATTTGGCAAAAATTTTCGGCATCACTGTTGATGACCTGTTAAACGGTAATTATGATGACGGCAGAAAAGCTGCAGATACAATCCCCGAAAACAGCAGCAGTAATAAGTGTGCCAAAAAAATAAATATTTCTGTTGATAATAATCACGGTAAAGCAACAAATGTTTCAATTCCCATCAGACTTGTAAATTTCGGTTTGAATATAGGCAGTGCCATAGGCGGACTTACCGGTGAGCATTCAAAAATAGTTATGGATGCTATTGAAAATGGATTAAGCGGTGAAATCCTGCATGTTAACGGAGAAAACGGAGAGATTATAACAATTTCTTTGGAATAAGAATAAATTAACAAAAAAACACCATCCGATTATAAATTTCGGATGGTGTTTTTCGGTATGTATCGTATAATCAGCAAATCATACCGCATTCAATCCAGTTCATAACTGCGGGATATTCTTCCTTGTAGTTATCAAGCTGGTCATGATTTGTGTCGATAAATGCCTGCATTTCCTCGTAATCGTCAAAATCAAAAACAAAGTCCTGTTCAAACTCATAGGTGGATGTAAACATATAATCAAATATATCGTCGGCAGAAAATTCCTCAAGCATTTTATCCGCGGTGATTTGAGTGGTGTAATCAAGAGCATTCTTCAGCGTTATTTCAAAATCCTCTTCACAGTCAATTTCTTCGTTTTTTTCACAGTATGCCATAATGTCATCTTCGTCAAAGCCGAGATTTTGCAGGTGCTCAAGCACATCCTCATAGCCTGTTTCATTTACCTCGTCATATAATCTGTATACAAATTCACCCAGCAAATTCTGCAGAGAAACAGCCTTAAGAACGGCGTCAATTTCGTGCCCGTCTTCGTCGGTTATTACAAAACCGTCCTCCTTAAAATTATCCCAAACAAGCTGATAAAAATGCCTGTGCTGTTCCTTTTCCTGAAAAATTGCCTCCTGAATATAGCTTTCAATATCCATTATACTTCCTCCTGTCATAGCTGTAACACACATATTGTAACCCATATTAATGATATTTTCAATATTGCATTAAAACTTTATATAAGCTATAATTAAGTGTTGTAAATATTTTTTCGGGGTGATTGTGTTGCAAATTAAAATAACAAGCGGTGACAGCTATGCTGTTTTGGGATTAGACGGTGCTCAGATTAACTCTTTGATTAAGAATGACAGGGAATATCTGTGGCAGGGCAATCCTGAGTTTTGGTCCGGTCAGGCACCTGTTTGCTTTCCCATTGTGGGTGTATTGCCTGACGGAAGGGCAACGGCCTTCGGAAAAGAATGTAATATGAAGCGTCACGGAGTGGCAAGAATAAATCCTTTTGAGGTTTTGGAGCAGCACAAAAACAGTGTTATCTTTGTTCAAAAAAGCAGTGATAAAACAAGGGCACAGTATCCCTTTGATTATGAGCTTAAAATAAAATATACCATTGTCGGAAATACTGTAACCAATGAGTATACGGTTACAAATATCGGCAGTGAAAGGCTGCCCTTCGTTATCGGCGGCCACCCTGCGTTTAACTGTCCTATTGACAGCAATGAACGCTTTGAGGATTACAGGGTAATGTTTGACAAGCCTGTTGATAAGCCTTGTCTCAGACCCGACCACATTACAGGTCTTATTGATACAAATAAAACCTATGATGTTATGCACGGCTCAGATACTCTTGAGCTAAGGCACGATTTGTTTGAGGAAAGGGACGCCCTTATTTTTGAAGACTGTTGTGCAAAATCTGCAACGCTTATGGGTAAAAACGGCAGGGGAATAAAAATTGAATTTCAGGATATGAATAATCTTCTTATCTGGTCTGCGGTGGGCAATGCTCCCTTTGTGGCACTGGAGCCGTGGACAGGTATATCAAGCTGCTTGGACGAGGACATCGCCTTTGAGAAAAAGAGGGGAATGACAGTCCTTGAGCCGGACGAAACGGCTTCTTTTAAATATAAAATAACAATGATTTAACAATTTATCAATAAAATGCTGATAACATAAAGACATAGGTGATTTAATGAATTACGGATTTTTTAGAGTTGCCTCAGCTTCTCTTAAGCTAAAGGTAGCAGACCCTGAATATAATGCTTCGGAAATTAAAAAGGTAATAGATGAGGCTCTTACAGAGCAGGTGAGGCTGTTGGTAACACCCGAACTGTCAATTACCGGATATACCTGTGCAGATTTGTTTTTCACAAGGTCACTTCTTGATGCGTCATCAAGGGCAGTTAACGACCTTGCCCAATACACAAGGGACAAGAATATTTTTGTTGTTGTCGGTGCTCCGTTAGAATATCAGGGGAAGTTGTATAACTGTGCATTTGTACTCCGTAGCGGTGAGGTTGTTAAGATTATACCAAAGCAAAATCTTGCAAACTACAATGAGTTTTATGAAAAACGCTGGTTCGCAACCATGGATGATGAAGTCTATTTTACCGAGTATGAATGTTATATGAATCCAAATAGTTTAGTTTGCTTGGATGAAAAGAATAAAATTATGCTTGGTATTGAACTTTGCGAGGATTTGTGGGTGCCTAATCCACCTTCATCAAATCATTGCCTTGAGGGTGCAAATATAATTGCCAATCTCTCTGCCAGTGATGAGTATGTTTCAAAGGCAGAATATAGGCGCAGTCTTGTTGCCAATCAGTCTGCAAGGTGCATTTGCAGCTATGTTTATGCCGGAGCATCTGTTCACGAAAGTACTACCGATTTAGTGTTCAGTGGTGCAACAATGGTAGCAGAAAACGGTGCAATACTTGCAGAGGGTGAAAGATTTTCAAGAGAAAGTGTTATCACTATTGCTGATATTGATATTGAAAAGCTTAACACATTAAGGCAGAAAAATATGAGCTTTGAGTCAAATTATACCGATTACGGTATCACTTTTGAATATTGCGTTCAAAATGAAAATAACGATTTGAAATACCGTTTTGTTGACCCCCATCCCTTTGTTCCTGCTGATGATGAAAAACGCCGTGAGCGTTGTAAGGAAATATTTGCCATTCAGGCATCAGGGCTTGCAAAGCGTATAGAGCACGTGGGCTCAAAGGGTGTTGTTGTGGGCATTTCCGGTGGATTGGACAGTACCCTTGCACTGCTTGTATCAGTTGAGGCTATGAAGCTTTTAGGCAGGGATAACAGTGATATTTTAGGCATAACGATGCCAGGCTTCGGCACTACTGACAGAACTCACGATAACGCAGTTGAGCTTATGAAATCTCTGGGTGTTGAGTCTAAGGAAATCAGCATTAAGGATGCCTGTATACAGCATATGAAGGATATTGAGCACGATGAAAGCATAAAGGATATCACCTATGAGAATACTCAGGCAAGGGAGCGCACTCAGATTTTATTTGATATGGCAAACAAGCACGGCAAGCTCCTTGTGGGAACAGGGGATTTAAGCGAGCTTGCAATGGGCTGGTGCACCTATAACGGCGACCATATGTCAATGTACGGCGTAAATGCCTCGGTGCCCAAAACTCTTGTAAGATATCTTGTGGAGTATGTTGCCGATATCAGCGATAAAAAAACAGCGTCAATACTGTATGATATTCTTGATACTCCTGTTTCTCCGGAGCTTTTGCCGCCGGATGAAAACGGAAAAATTGCACAGAAAACAGAGGAAAACATCGGACCGTACGAGCTTCACGACTTTTTCCTTTACAACTTTGTGCGATTTGGCTTTACCAAGGAAAAGCTTGCAGTCTTAGCTCTAAAGGCTTTTGACGGCAGGTATTGCGAAAATGAAATTAATCACTGGCTTGAGGTGTTTATTAAACGCTTTTTCATCAGCCAGTTTAAGCGTTCCTGTATTCCCGATTCACCAAAGGTGGGCTCGGTTTCACTGAGTCCCAGAGGGGATTGGAGAATGCCCAGCGACGCGTCTTTTAACATATTTATTTAAGAGGTTGAAAATATGAAAAAGGTAATTTCTGTTTTATCCGTATTTACTATATTGTTTGGATTAACCGCCTGCTCAACGGCGGAATATGTTGACACGCCTGTTACTGCTGTTGTTACCGATAAAAACGGTGAAACGGTAACAGATAAGGACGGCAATGCAGTTACTGAGGTGGTTACCGATAAGGAGGGTAACACGGTTTATGAAAATAAGGAAAGCTCCTCAGCAGGCAGTGAAAGCTCCTCTGCCGGTGCTGACAGTACAGGAACAACCGGCTCAAAGGAAAGCACCACTGCGTCAGGCAGTAAAAAGGATACAACCTCCGCTGCAACAACAAACAAGCAGACCACCACAGAAAAAACCACTCAAAAAACCACCACTGCCACAACAAC
>CAMBQD010000086.1 GCA_945869905.1 uncultured Clostridia bacterium
GCGTGGAACACCACATCGGGATGAAATTCCTCAAATACCTCCTCAAGTCTGCCGATATCACGAACGGAGCCTATCCTTACCTGAATATTTATGTTGTCGCCGTACATTTCCTTAAGCTCGTTTGCCAGCTCAAATGCACAGTTTTCATATATGTCAAAAATGATTATGGTTTTGGGATTATACCTTGCACATTGCTTGCATATTTCCGAGCCGATTGAGCCTCCGCCGCCTGTTACCAAAATAGTTTGGTCTATCAAATAACGGCATACCTTTATGTCAAGCTTAACCTCATCACGTGCCAAAAGATCGGTTATTTCCACATTTCTGATTTTGCGTGTTTTTGTACCGTCCTCAAGTATTTCCTGCATTGAAGGAGTTGTTTTAACCGTCTTGCCTGTTGATAATGCAGTTGTTGTAACCTCATTTTGTCTTGCCTTTGCGGCAGAGGGCATACAGATTATGATTTCATCAACTGCGTATTTTTCTACAAGCTCAGGAATCTGACTGCAATTTCCTGCAATTTTTACGCCCTGCAGTCGCTTTCCTCTTTTGGCAGGATTATCGTCTACGGCAACAACAGGGATACGTATTTTCCACTGATTTGATATAATTTCATCAATTACAGAGTTTCCGGTATATCCTGCGCCTACAATCATAACGCGCCTTCTGTTGTCGTTTTTTAACTGTCTGGAGTTATACTTGTTTACACCGTTGCGCATAATACGGTAACCGATTCTCGGAAGACAGGTGCAGAAAACGATGAAAACAAAATCAAGAACATAGGCGTAAAGCGGAAGAATACTGGATTTTAAAATTATGTTGAAAATAATTTTGTCCACCAAATAAAGCGCAACGGTATCGGCAAGTGCCGCCGCCGTACAGTTAACGATTTCTTTATCGCCGGCATATGTCCATACGCTTTTGTAAAGCCTGAACAGATAGTTTATTATGGCAACAATAAAGCTTAATCCAACTAAATGAAAGGCATTGAACAAAACGTTATCATCGTATAAGGTGTTATTTAAGCTTCCGCCGCTGACAACCCAACATATGGTAATGTTTGAAAAAGCAAACAGGGCAATATCAACAAATGCAAGAAGCCATTTTTTTATCCTGCCTTGTATTCCCGAATATTTGAATTTTTCCTTCAATGTGTTCTCCCCCAATCGAACTAAGCTATCTTTTTTTAACCTTTTTTACTATGGCTGTAAATACGGATAAAACAAATGTTACCGCAATAATGGTAAGCGGTATCAAATAAAGCTGTTTGTTTTGACTCAGTGCGTCAATATTTACGCCTAAATTTGTTAAGACGCTTTGCACGCTTTTTTCTGTCGTTACAATTTGTGCCTTTGTTGTGCCCACAACCTTTCGTTCGTTTGACCGGTGGGTTGTAACCTCTCCCACCGCCTCTGTAACAGTAAAGTCACACTGCTTGTACAGCTCGTCATTGGCACATACAACAACAGTTGCCGTGCCGGAGCCGATGGCCTTGATGTCACCGTTTTTTTCTATTTCAATTATGTCTTCCTCGTCACAGAAATATCCCACAACTGCAGGGACATTTGACGGCTCAACGGTATAATTAAGCCTTACGGTGTCGCCAACCTTCAGGTCATAAGTTGATGCGTTTATGGAAAGACTGCTGAGTGCTGAGGTTTGAGCAGTTTCCTTTTCTGTTGAGGTGCTTTTTTCGGTTGTACTGTTTTTTGCGGCGCTTTGCTTTGTTGATGAATTCTTGGCAGTGGTTTCGTGCTTTTCGCTGCTGCGCTTGGTAGTGGTAGATTTTTTTGTTGTGTTATTACTTCCTCCGCCGGAGCTTACTGCCGAATAATTCGGACATCCGTATCCCATAATGGCGCTGATGTTATTATATGGCTTTGAGCCGCTGGAGGTGTAGGTGCGTGATTTAACCTGACCCGAACAGTTTCCCTCAACGGTGTAAACCGTGCTCCCCGACGTGCCTGTTACGATACCCACGTGCTGTGACGAGCCGTTTCCGCTCCAGTCAAAGAAAACCAAATCGCCTGCCTTGGGTGAATAACCGCTTGAGCGGGTGTAATACCTGCCCTTATTGGAATACCAGCTTATCATACTGTTACAGTTACCGCCGCTGGGAACAATACTGCCGTACATACTTACGCCGTTGTTGGAGCCGGCCTTGTTAAAGCACCACAGCACAAAAGTTGTACACCATGACCCCTGAGCACCGTACCAGTCACCGTATTTTGAATATGTGGATGAGCCTGTGTAGCCTACCTCACCCTGAGCAACGGATACTACTGAATTTCTCAGTGTGGCTTCTGTTGCGGCCTGTGCTGAAAAGGGGATTGCCGTTGACAGTATAACAGCTATTGACAAAGCAACAGACAATACTTTTTTTATTCCTTGCATATAAATACCTCAAAAAGAGCAACGCCCTAATTATTTTAAATAATAATATTCCAAGATTATTATACAATTATATAGCAAAATGTCAATTTAATTTATAAATTCTTTATATTATTGCTATTGAACTGGTGCCTGTTTTGCGTTAAAATATAGTAGTAGAATTACAATGTGGAGAGGTAAAATATGAAAAGGTTAGAGCATTATCAACTGGAACATACCACGCCGGAGTCAGTGGGAGTTGACAGCAGTGCCATCACGGCTTTCATAAATGAGATTAACGAGAAAGGATTAGGCTTGCAGAGCTTTACTGTTGTTAGACATGATAAGGTTTGTGCACAGGGATTTTTTAAGCCATACAGTGCGGATACTCCTCACGTGCTTTATTCAATGAGTAAATCGGTTACTTCAACTGCAGTGGGATTTGCTGTGAGTGAAGGACTTATAAGCCTTAACGACAGAGTAGCAAGCTTTTTCCCTGAATATGTAATGAGCAAAAGACCGTTTAACAGAATGCTTACCGTACGTATGCTTTTGACAATGCATTCCGATAAGCTTATTACCGTACTGGAGGAGAAAGGGCAAAAGGATTGGATTGCAAATTTCTTAAACGCTCCTTTTTTGCTGCCGCCAAACAGTAAATTTAACTATGTGTCTGAAAATACATATATGCTGTCCGCCATTATTTCAAAGGTAACCGGTATGAGTATGGTGGATTACCTTTATCCCAGAATGTTTGAGCCGTTGGGTATTGAAAAGCCCTTCTGGGAGTCCGACGGTCAGGGCAACAATGCCGGCGGTTGGGGACTCTATATGAAGAGTGAGGATTTGGCAAAGTTTTTCCTGCCCTATATCCACGGCGGAAAGTGGATTGACGGAACTCAGCTTATACCTGAAATGTGGGTAAGGGAGGCAACAAGAAAACAGGTTGACTCCGTTCACGACGGTTATATTGACAATATGGTGGGCTACGGCTATCAGTTTTGGAGAAATCCAATTGCCAACAGCTACCGTGCCGACGGACTCTTCGGTCAAAGATGCTTTATGTTCCCTGAATATGACGCTCTTGTTGTTCTTAACTGCGGTGAGGCTGAGGATTACAAGGTTATGAAGGTATTTTGGAAATATTTCCCTCAGTGCTTTGGATATGACACACTTCCGGAAAATAAAGAGGCATATAACGAAATGCTGTCGGTTATTGAGAATTGTCACGTGGAGGATTTGCCTAAGGCTGAAAGAAATACCCAGCTGGAAAATAAAATTTCAAACAGACTTATAAAATGCAAGACCTTTGAGTTTACGTCGGTTGTTACCATTTCAATAACTCAAATGCTCTACAACAAACCCGGTGAGATAAATGAAATGAAGCTGACCTTTGACGAAGATAAGCTCAGCTTTTACTGGAAGGAAAAGGAATATGCCAACACGATTGACGTGGGCTTGGACGGCGAATACAGAATGTCCGAAATCACGTTAGGCGATTTGCATTATCATACATATTCAAAAGCCGCCTGGCAGGAGGACGGCTCACTTAAGCTGTGGATAAGACCCGTTGAAACTGCCCATGTGAGAAAGTTTACCTTCCATTTCAGAGATGATGATACTGTTAAGATAGTAAATGAAATGACTCCCAGATTACAGGATTTGGTCGTATATTATGCCACCTTTTCCGGCCATCCGATTAAAGGCGAAATCAATGAGGATATAGTCAAGGAAGCAGTAAAAGCCTTGGGCCTTCCCATTGTTGAGCCTGATTTTAAAGGTGAATTTGTTGAATAGAAAAGTCTAAGCGCTTATGGTAATCCATAAGCGCTTTAATTATTTATCCTATTCTGCTGTGGGGTACTTAAGGTTCTCCTTTGTCCAGTCCTTAATTACGTTTAAAAATGCCCTTGATTCCTCCTTAGCCTGAGGCAGATTGTGGTCAAGGCAGTTGCCGCATTCCTTTGGTGATGCACCGGGAATAACACCCCAGTAATCAGCTATATACTGAAATGCCTCTTTAATAAGGCCTATTGAATAATTGTCACTCAGACTGCGGGTGAGAAAATAAAAGCCCGTTCTGCAGCCCATTGGGCCGAAATAAATTATATTGTCTCCGAATTCCGTGTTCCTCACATATGTGGCAAAAAGATGCTCGATTGTGTGCATAGCCGCATTGGTCATAACAGGCTCCCTGTTAGGCTCGCGCATACGAATGTCATATGTAGTGATGTCATCATCAATTCTGCTGATGTAAATTCCTTTTTTTAGAATATTGTGGTCAATTTGAAAGCTGGGTATGGTTTTCATTTAATTTCAACTCCTGTTAAAAATGATTTGTTTTCGGTAATCTCTCTGCAGTCGGCACCGTCTTGATACAGCACCGTCATTTGCTCTGCATCCTTTTTGGAAAGCTCAAATAAATCCTCAAAGCTTTCACATCTTTCACCGTTTGCAAAGGGGGATTGCCATACTCTGTTGTCTATATTAGCATATTTTTTTGCTTTTTCCAAGTCCTTTGGACGCATCAGTGAGGTAAATTTATAATTTTTGCTGAAGGGTGCCAGCAACAGCTCAAAAGGCGCTACAAAAAGATGTTTAATTCCCTTAGGGTCACGGGTCAGTTCTTGAATATATTTCATATCCCTTAAAGCAAGCTCGCCCTGCTTTGCCGTGATTTGTTTGCCTATTGTTTTTGGTATAATATATTCCAAAAGTCTTCCTATTTCCGCCGTAACCCTTTCATCACTGCTGACGGTTTCAGCAGTATTAAAGGCGGCAGGGCAATTGATACCAAGCCTTTTACTAAGCATATATGAATCCAGTGAAAATTCAATTGTGTTATGGGCACAATGGGGATTTGTAAAATGATGCCTGTCCGTTATCTCATTTTGCAGGCAGTAAACATAGG
>CAMBQD010000087.1 GCA_945869905.1 uncultured Clostridia bacterium
AACAACAATGTCGCCTGAATGGAGGGTACCGTTTTGTACAAGCAGTGTGGCAACAGGACCTCTACCCTTGTCAAGCTTAGCCTCAATAACAACGCCCTTTGCTGTTCTGTCCGGATTTGCCTTAAGCTCTGCAACCTCGGCAACAAGAAGTATGGTTTCAAGCAGCTTATCTATACCCATTCTTGTTTTTGCGGAAACAGGAACACAGATAACATTGCCGCCCCATTCCTCAGGAACAAGCTCGTGCTCTGTAAGCTGCTGCATAATTCTGTCAGGATTTGCACCCTCTTTATCCATCTTGTTGATGGCAACAATAATTTCTACACCTGCTGCCTTTGCATGGTTAATGGCCTCAACAGTTTGGGGCATAATACCGTCGTCTGCGGCAACAACAAGCACAGCAATATCAGTAGCCATTGCACCCCTTGCTCTCATAGCGGTAAATGCGGCGTGACCCGGTGTGTCAAGGAAGGTAATCCTTTCACCGTTGATTTCCACCTGATAAGCACCGATAGCCTGAGTAATACCGCCTGCCTCAGTTGAAGTAACATCGGTATCACGGATTGCGTCAAGGATTGATGTTTTACCGTGGTCAACGTGGCCCATAACACAGACAACAGGAGGTCTTGTAACAGCATTTTCGTCGTCCTCGATATCCTCCTCGATAATCTGCTCTTCGATAGATACCTCAACCTTTTTCTTAACCTTTGCGCCAAGCTCTGTAGCAACAATCTCGGCAGTGTCAAAATCTATTACCTCATTAACAGTTGCCATTACGCCCAGAACCATAAGCTTTTTAATAACCTCTGTTGCAGTCATTCTGAGCAGGCTGGCAAGGTCGCCCACAGTAATTTCATCGGGGACCTCAATAACAATCTGCTGTTTCTTTCTCTGCTCGGCAATACGTGCAAGACGCTGAGCCTCTGTTTCCTTCTTTGAACGAGAGTGCATACCCTGAGGCTTTTTCTTTCTGTACTGCTTTGATTTTTGGTTAAGCTTTTGCTTTTTCTGATAATCACCGATTTGTGATACAGGTGCAATATCCTCATACTTTTGGTTGTATTTTTCCAAATCAACGGTATTTACACGCGTATCAACGTGGCGTGCCTCACCCTTTGTTCTTGCCTGAGGTGCTTTGCTTGCCTTTTTCTTTGCACGCTCCTCGTCACGCTTAGCAGCCTGCTCTGCCATTTGCAGAATAGCGGCCTGGTTTTGATGCTTTTTATTTTCAGCCTTCTTTGCAGTTGACGGCTGCTTTTTTACAGGCTTTGCATCAGCCTTTTTGCCTGCATTATAGTATGAATCAAAGCTTTTAACACTGTTATCCTGCGTCAGCTTGTCAAAAAGAACATTAAGCTCATTCTCCTCAAGAACAGTATTTGCTTTTTTTGCAGGACCTTCGCAATAATCACTGAGAATGTTAATAATGTCCTTGTTAGTTTTTCCGAAATCCTTTGCAACATCGGAAACTTTAACCTTAATTACCATTCGCATTTTCCTCCTGACTTAGTAGTTGTATAATCCTTTTTGAAAAATTTTCGTTATTAACAGTCATTACTCCGGCTTTATAGCCTATGCCGAAGTGAATTTCATCCATAGTCAAATCGGTCTTTATAACCGTTACTTTTATATTATGCTTTTTAATTGTTTTTTCAAATTCGCTGACAAGTCTGGGTGACACATCACTGCAAAACAAAAGAAGCTTTGCTTTTTTCTTAAGCAATGACTGCTCAGCCATATCGTGCCCCATAGAAAGCTCTCCTGCTCTGCGAGCCATACCCAGCATTGAAATTACCTTTTCATTAAGCATTTTTCATTTCTTCTTCCATGGCGTTGTAAACCTCGTCACTTATCTGCACTGCAAATGCACGCTCAAAGGCTTTCTTTTTTCTTGCTTTTTTCAGACATTCGGGATTTCTGCAAACATAAGCACCTCTGCCTGATTTTTTACCTGTAAGGTCAAGAGAAATTTCACCCTCAGGACTTTTTACAACACGCACTAACTGACGCTTGTCAAACATTTCACCGCAACCGGTGCACATTCTTAAAGGTACTTTTTTTGTTTTCATTTTTCTCTCCCAACAAGCTTTTATTCACTGCCCTCAAAGAAACCTGACTCAGGCTTGATATCAATATTCCAGCCGGTAAGCCTTACGGCAAGGCGAACATTCTGTCCCTTGTTGCCTATAGCAAGTGAAAGCTGGTCATCAGGCACTGTTGCTCTGCAGGTTTTGGCAGACTCGTCTATAATTTCTATTGAGCAAACCTCTGAAGGAGCAAGAGCCGCACTGACAAATTCAGCAGGGTCCTCGCTGTATTTAACAATATCAATTTTCTCACCGCCGAGAACCTCAACGATATTTGACACTCTCTGTCCGCGGGGACCGATACAAGCGCCTACAGGGTCAACATCCTCATCCTTTGTGAACACGGCAATCTTTGTTCTTGAGCCTGCCTCACGTGAAACGGATTTAATCTCAATTGTGCCGTCATAAATTTCAGGAACCTCCTGCTCAAACAAACGACGTACCAAGCCGGGATGAGTCCTTGAAATCATAATCTTCGGTCCCTTGCTGCCCTCTTTAACATCAACAACAAATACCTTTATTGAGTCGCCCTCTGTAAGCACCTCGCCGGGCACCTGCTCAGACTTTGGAAGGACTGTTTGATTTTTGCCGATTTCCAATGTGGCATTACCTGTGATTGGGTCAACTCTTTCAATCTTGGCTGTGATAAGCTCCTGATTTTTAGACTTAAATTCCTGAAGCATCTGTCCCCTTTCAGCCTCACGGATACCCTGACGGATAACGTGCTTGGCAGTCTGGGCAACAATTCTGCCGAAATCCTTTGTCTTAAGCGGAATATCTATTGTTTTGCCAACCTTTGCTGATTTTCTGATTGCCTGAGCCTCCTCAAGAGTTAGGTCGGTATCAGGGTCCTCAATTTCCTCAACAACATTTTTTCTTACATAAACCTTAATTTTCTGCTTTTCCTCATCAATGTCGCAGTGAACAATATCCTTGCCGTTATAATCGTGCTTAGCGGCAACAATAATAGCCGCAGATATCTTTTCATAAAGATAATCCGCAGGTATACCCTTCTCTGCTTCAAGCATTTTTACTGCTTCAAAAAATTCCTTACTCATTTTCCTATCATCCTTTCCGGTTAATTAATTCTTTAAAAAATCATTTATATCAAAATCGTCAAGCTTAACATATGAGGCTTCCTTTTTGCTGACGGTAAGCTCATTGCCGTCAGGCAGCTCAACGGTTATGTTGCCGTCGTCATAAGCCTTAAGAACGCCGTTAAAATCCCTTACCTTTTCAATAGGGCGGATAAGACGCATCATAACCCTTGCACCGATATATTTTTCAAAATGTGCGCCGGTTATCAGTTCTCTTTCCACACCGGGAGAGCTGACCTCCAAAAGATAGCTTTGGCTGATTGGGTCCGCTTCATCAAGGGGCTTTGTGATTGCGTGGGTTAAATCAACGCAATCGTCAATTGAAACTCCGCCGTCCTTGTCAATAAAAATCCGCAGATACCAGTCCGTTCCCTCTTTAACAAAGCGTATGTCCCATATATCAAGACCCAGCTCCTTTGCATAAGGGGCAACAATTTCGTACACCCTTGAAACCGTATTACCTTTTCCTGCCAAGAAAAAACCTCCTTTTAACAATGCCGATAATAATATGAGAGTGGACCGTCAGGCCCACTCTCACCATGAGAATATAAACTTACTACAATGTATAATATCACTTTTTTCAAAAATGTCAATAGTTTATTATAATTATGACGGTAATTTTATTGCCAATGATTTCCAATTGTAAACCTCAAGCAAAAATTAGTTGACAATAAGCCTGACCTGTGGCATAATTCCAAAAAAGATTAAGGAGAGCAATATTATTTATGAGCGAAGAAAAGCAAAAGAAGAAGTTTAAAACAATTGACATTGTGTATGTAGGGTTGTTTGCGGCACTGATAGCCGTATGTGCCTGGATAGCCATTCCCCTTACTGTTTCCATTACTCTGCAAACCTTTGCAATCTGTCTCACTGCAGGTCTGCTTGGCTGGAAGCGAGGCACGCTGACAGTTGTCATTTACATACTTTTAGGTATGATAGGTCTCCCTGTTTTTACAGGATTTAAAAGCGGTATAGCCGCAGTAACGGGCCCTACCGGCGGATACATTGTGGGCTTTATTTTTACAGCGCTTATTGTGGGCCTTGCGGCTGATAAAATCGGCAAAAAGCTATGGCAAAATATTTTGTTTATGGTAATAGGAGTGCTGGTGTGTTATCTGTTCGGTACAGTATGGTTTACAATTGCCTATAAGGTTTCCTTTGCATCGGCACTGTCCACCTGTGTATTCCCCTTCCTGCTGCCTGACGGTGTAAAGATTGTCCTTGCCGCAGTGCTTGTAAACAGACTGAAAAAATTTGTAAAATAATATAGATACAAAGCGAAGAAATTTTTGATTTTTCTTCGCTTTTTTATTGTAATGGAAACAGGGTTATAGTATAATACTGCCGTTACAATTTATGCTGTGGAGTGAATTATGCACCTTTTGGAAATTGACAGAGAAAACTATATCGGTCAGGCGGACCCCTTTATCTTGGAAAGCAACGGAAAATTCTATATCTACACCACAGGTGACGACGGAATTTATGCCTATTACGCCGACGACCTTTTCGGAAAATGGAATTTTTACGGCAAGGTATTTACGTATCCCAATGTATCGGAATTTTGGGCACCCTCGGTTATAGAAATTGACGGAACATATTATATGTACTGCTCCTTTGAATTTTACGGCGACACACCTGATGAGGGCGGACACAGGCAAACCATGCACGTGTCCAGCAGTAATAATCCTCTTGGTCCCTTTGAAAATGCCAAACAGCTTTTGCACCCCTTTTCAATCGATTCTCACGTGGTAAAAAATGAAAGCGGCCTTTTTATATTTTATTCCACAAACCGTTTTGACGGTGAGAAGCCCGGTACTTATATTGCGGTTGACAGGCTACTGGACCCTGAAGCCGCACTGGGCAAGCCTGTTACACTTATTGTCCCTACTCTTGAGGAGGACGTGTATATGAAGGACAGGTACAAAAAGGGTGTAAACTGGCACACAATTGAGGGAGCCTTTTACTTTAAGGAGGGTGAATGGCAGTACCTTATGTACTCAGGCAACTGCTATCAGCAGCCTACATACTATGTGGGCTATGCAAGGGCAAAAACCGATG
>CAMBQD010000088.1 GCA_945869905.1 uncultured Clostridia bacterium
GGATAATTGGTCTTGTCAGCAAGTCGATTATGAAGAACCGCAGAAACGGTTTTCATTTGCTCCTCACTGCCTGCCTCCATCTGAATGATTGATGCAATTGTGATGATATCGTGCATTGAATAACCCATTTGCTCTGCTTTTTGTCTGTATTTTTCGGTAATACGTGCATCGCCGTTTGTAAGGAATTTCTTAACAACAGAGGACGCGCTTTCACCTACAAAGAAATCATAGGTATCGGGGAACATATAGCCCTCAAGCCTATAGGGCACCTTTTCACTTGCCTGTAAATCGCTGACAAGAGAATAGGAAAAATCAACGGACTCAATTACAGAAAGCAGTGATGCCTTGTCACACACCTCATTAGCAACAAGCTTGTCCACAATTTCCGCAACCGTATAACCCTCAGGGAAGGTTAAGGTTACGGTTTCGGCAGTGGCGTTATCGCCCTTCATTGCCTGTAGCATACCTTCAAGCCCCATTTTGCCTGAAAGATAGTACACACCCGGTTCATAAGGTCCGCCAACATATCCCTCTCTGTACTTTGCAAAAAGCTTGCAGAAATTTTTACACTTAATTAAGCCGTTATCTGCCAAAAGGTCAACGGCGGAGCCCACATCTTCAATCTGCTCGGTATAGCTCACTGTTACAGATGAGCTTGTCTTTGTAATTGCCAAAATGTCATTCATACACATAACGGCATAAACAGAGCATATCATTGACAGCACAATAACTATAATGAAAAATATATAGGTGCTTGTAACACTCTGTCCCTTTTTGCGCTTGGGCGGAGTTCTTTTAACTGCTGCCGACGCAGGCTTTTCGCTATTCTTTGACGCTTTTATACCGGTATCGTTGCCGTTACCGACGTTTGAAAAATACACGTCTTTTTTATCACCTGCCGTATCAACGGGATTTATTCCGCTTTCCTCAAGCTTGAAATCGTTATTATCCATTATATCCTCCTTACTTAGACAAAATTGTTCTGTCCTGAGTGATAATATAGCTAACGGGAACATCATATTCCCCTATGGGCAAATTATCCGTAATCAATTCATTATAGCACAGACCTATTGAAGCAAAAGCATAATTTTGTAAAAATCTGTCATAATAGCCCTTGCCGTAGCCCAGTCTGTAGCCATTTTTATCATAAGCGATTGCAGGTACAATACATACGGAATCGGTAAAATCCAAAACCTCGTTGCACTTGTTTATATCAGGCTCTCTTACTCCAAAATGCCCTACTGATAAGTCATCAAGTGAATTTATGTAATAAAATTTCATATTGCCGTCACTGTCAAGACACACAGGCAGGGCAACCCTTTTACCATTTAAAAAAGCATTTTCAATACATTTATCAATATTAATTTCATCGTAAAGGGCGGCATAAAATAAAACGACCTTTGCATCAATATATGCACTGCAGGAAAGCAGATTATCACATATCATTTTCTCCTGCAGGGCTTTATCTGAAATATTTTTTCGCTTTTGTTTAAGCTTAATTCTGAGTTCTTTTTTTATCTGCATTGAATAGTTTTCCTGATATTTTCTGCGGTATCGTCATCTGTTAAGGCTTTGACAATTTCAAGCCCGAATTCTGTTGCAACACCTGCGCCCTTAGCTGTAATAAAATTACCGTCCTTTACAACATATTCATTTGAAATCACAGCGCCGTCAAGGTCACCCTCAAATCCGGGGAAAGCAATTGCCTCACGTCCGTTTAAAAGTCCCTTATGTCCTAAAATTGACGGTGCGGCACAGATTGCACACACAAGTGCATTTGCAGAAACAGCCTTGTCAATTGCGTTTTGTACTTCAATGCTGTTTTCAAGATTAAGGGTGCCGGGCATACCTCCCGGAAGAATAATTGCTTCAACATCATTATATTCCATTTTATCAATGGTAATGTCACTGACCACCTCAACACCGCAGGAGGAGCAAACCGTCTTTCCGGTAACACCTACCGTTTTTACCTGAAGCTTTGCACGCCTCAGCATATCAACAGGCGCCATTGCCTCAATAATCTCAAATCCGTCTGCTAAAAACAAATATACCATTTATTCTACCTCACAGGCAAGAGCAAAGGGCTCGGCAAGAGAACAGCCCTCAAGCAAATAGTCCTTTATCTCTTTACATTCATTAAATAAAATGTTTTGAATATTAATTTTATGATTAAAATTTCTTTTTCCGTAATAATCAACCAGCCTTTCATCGGCAGGTATCAGCACTAAATGAGAATAATTGCTCCGGCAGTATTCAAGCAGCTTTGTCATACAACCCTTTTCCCTGCTGGATTTATCTGTACAGGCGGCATAAATATACTTATATTCTGTACCGCCTATATTACAGTCCACTAAAAACAGCATTGAACACAGAACACCGTCATATAGGCATACACAGCTTTTATTCCAGCAATTATTCAGAAAAAACAAAACGTCCTCCCTGCTGTCGCCGAAGGCCTGCTGCCAAAGTGAAATTATGTCCTCACCGTAAGCCGTAGTTTCAGTTATATTATCCATTATACGTTGCAACACATTTCTCCAAACGAATTTCGGGATAATAGGACTGCTTAGCTTTTCTCAGTCCTTCTATTCCCAAATCCTCTTCCCTGTTTACATACTCATATTCCATTAGGCAGTTTCTTGTAAATTCCTGATTTATTATAGGATATGCACCCTGAATTTCAGCAGGTGCCTTTTCAAAATGAGTAACAAACAGCCTGTCTGAATGACGTTCACCCATTGTATAGGCAATAACCTTGCCGTCAACTCTTATCAGTCCGCCCAAAAATCCCAACTCTTCATAATTTTCAAAGGCGGTTAAAACCGCTTCAAACTCAAATGAATAGTCAGCATCGTCCTCGTGATTTTTAATCCATTCTGTATGAAGGGCAATGCACTCCTGAATATTGTCCCTGTTAAGCACCTCAAAGGACCAATTGGGATTATTCTTTTTAAAGTTAGTGATATGATTACGTTTGCCGTGATATTTTTTACCCTTAAGGTATGCCATCTTCTCAACGGAATAGATGTAATCGTCATTGCCTGAATCGTATTCATAGATAAAGCTATCAGGAAAATACTCATCAAGCAGTTTTTTATAATTCTCCGTTACTCCGTAAATTTGAGGAGTAATACCTAATTGCTTGGCGTCTTCAATAATCTGCAAAACTGCATCTTTAAAATCACCCTCACCGATAGGCAATGAATATTTGATATCCTTATTTTTCCCCCACCGGCAGATAAAAAAGTCCTTATATCTGCAAATCAAGGTGGAATAAGAGGTACTCCAAACAAAAAGATTGCCGAAGGTGTACTCACAGTTAAAGCTATTTACGTGTTTTAAACATTCATCAACCCATTTTTTATCCTCAATAATAGGTTTTCTAAAATCAAGCATTGCTTAAATTTCCTCTTTTACATACTGAACAATCTTATTATGTATCTCCTTAACGGGCAGTGGGTTAACACCGTCAGAGCAGTTAATAACCACCCAGCCCTGCTTTTCTGCGGCATAAAGCGCTGACGCCCTGCATCTGTTAAGGAAAGCAACATTTGCCTCGTGCACATCCTTTTTATTTTCATCACCGTCATAGCGTGAGGTCATAAGCCTTTGAGAAATTTCCACAGGCATATCAAGATAAATTACCAAATCCGGCTTTGGTATTCCGATTTTGTTATATTCAAAATCAGCAGACCAATCAAGGTATTCATCCCATTGTGACGGCTCAAGCTTTTCCATCTGGTAAATTGAGTTGGAGGTGGCATATCTGTCCGCAAGGATAAGAGTGCCGTCCTCATAATCCTTTTTCCAACCAAGCTTATAGGAGGCAAATCTGTCAACTGCATAGAACGCACCTGCCGCATAAGCATTGACACTATCGGCATCCCTGCCGAAATCACCGCCTAAATACATTTTAACAAGAGTGCTTGAGGGGCTGTCATTATTAGGCAATTTAATCTTTTTAAAAGCCACATTTTCCCTTTTTAAATATTCTTCAATAAGGGCTGTTTGAGTGGATTTTCCGCAGCCGTCAAGGCCTTCAATTATTATTAGCTTTGCCATTATTTTTTCTTTTTACCTTTTTCTTATTTCCTTTTTCGTCCACAATATAGGTGTTTTCAAGCTGACCTATAAGGCTTGCTTTAAAGGAGTCGATATATTCTCTTCTAAGCTGTGCCTGTTCCTTTTTTTCCTCCTCGGTAAGACCTACCGATTTTGATTTATGAGCAAGCACATTAATTCTGTCAATTTTTTCTTCTGTCATTATTTTGTCCTTAATCCAAGAAATCTCTGAGCTTTTTACTTCTGCTTGGGTGACGGAGCTTTCTCAGTGCCTTTGCTTCAATCTGACGAATACGCTCACGTGTGACATTAAACTCCTTGCCTACCTCCTCAAGAGTTTTTGGATTGCCGTCCTCAAGACCGAAACGAAGGGATAACACCTTTTCCTCCCTTGGTGTAAGAGTTTTTAAAACATCGGCAAGCTGTTCCTTAAGAAGACTCATTGAAGCGGCGTCTGCAGGAGCAAGTGCGTCATCATCAGGTATAAAGTCGCCGAGATGTGAGTCCTCCTCCTCACCGATGGGTGTTTCAAGAGAAACGGGCTCCTGTGCAACTCTCAATATCTCCCTTACCTTATCAACAGGCATTGAAAGAAATTCTGCAATCTCATCCGGAGTGGGCTCCCTGCCGTTAGTGTGAAGCAGCTGGCTGTTTGCCTTTTTAACCTTATTGATTGTTTCAACCATATGAACAGGAATACGTATTGTCCTTGCCTGGTCGGCAATTGCACGTGTAATAGCCTGTCTTATCCACCAGGTAGCATAGGTTGAAAACTTAAAGCCCTTTGTGTAATCAAACTTGTCCACTGCTTTAATAAGACCAAGGTTGCCCTCCTGAATTAAATCAAGAAACTGCATTCCCCTGCCCACATATCTTTTTGCAATGCTGACAACAAGACGGAGATTTGCCTCTGCCAGACGCTTTTTAGCCTTCTGGTCGCCCTGAGCCATTCTCTGAGCAAGCTCTATCTCTTCTTCGGCAGTCAGCAGGGGAACACGTCCGATCTCCTTCAGATATATCTTAACGGGGTCATCAATGGCAATTCCTTCATTGGAGAGTGCCATTTCCAGGTCGTCCGTAAGGGTGTCCATGGATAGTCCGAGGTCGGTTTCGGCGTTGAAATCCTCGATTATCTCAATATTCAGATTTGCACAATTG